>NZ_DJTP01000038.1:0-51194 GCF_002440405.1 Empedobacter sp. UBA6305
TAACAAGGGGAAGATTACAGAATGATAAATATTTTAATTGATTATTCAAATGATTGATTTTCTTTTAAAATCAATAAATATAATTGATATTATTCATTAGCCTTATTCAAATGAAATCGAGTAAATTTGTCTAAAATTTTAATAAAATGTTTTTATATAACAGACATAGACGACTACGCAAAAACGAATCAATTCGTAGTATGATTCGCGAAAATCATTTGTCACCAAACGATTTTATTTTACCAATTTTTATGGCTGAAGGAGAAGGTGTGAAGGAAGAAATCGCTGCAATTCCAGGTATTTACCGCCAATCTCTTGACAATACTGTAAAAGAAGTAAAAGAAATTTGGGATTTAGGTATAAAATCGGTTAACATATATTGTAAAGTTAGTGATAACTTAAAAGATAACACAGGTAAAGAGGCTTGGAATCCAAACGGATTGATGCAAAATACAATCAAAGCGATTAAAGATGCTGTTCCTGAAATGATTGTAATGCCTGATGTTGCCTTAGATCCATATTCAGTTTATGGTCACGATGGAATCATCAAAAATGGAGAAGTTATTAATGATGAAACAGTTGATGCTTTAGTAAAAATGACATTGTCTCATGCAGAAGCTGGGGCTGATTTTGTTGCGCCTTCTGATATGATGGATGGTCGAATAGGAGCAATGCGTGCTGCGTTGGAGGAAAATGGTTTTCATAATGTAGGAATTATGACGTATGCTGCGAAATATGCTTCATCTTTTTATGGACCTTTCCGTACAGCTTTAGATTCTGCACCGGTTGACTCTCAAGAAATTCCGAAAGACAAAAAAACCTATCAAATGGATTACCATAATTCACAAGAAGCGTTGCGCGAAGCAATTGCTGATGTAGAAGAAGGTGCAGATATTTTGATGGTAAAACCAGGTATGGCTTATTTGGATATTGTGAAATTAGTAAAAGATAATTTACAAGTTCCGGTTTCAGTATATCAAGTTTCAGGTGAATATGCGATGATTAAAGCTGCTGTAGAAAAAGGCTGGTTAGATAATGATAAAGTTATTTTAGAGTCTTTAACTTGTTTCAAAAGAGCAGGAGCAGACCTAATTTCAACTTACTTTGCAAAAGAAGCTGCAAGGTTATTGAATGATCAATAAATTAGTTCAAAATAGAAATAAAAAATCCACTTCAAATGAGTGGATTTTTTTTGTTTTATAGCGAATAATTAATCATTTTCGCTGTAAATTGTTGTTTTTCTAATGTAGATAGAAAATATTTTTGTTCAGCTTCCGCTTGTTCTTTTTTCTGATAATTCTTTTCGTAACCCGTTTGAATTTCTTTTAAAGAACCAATCGTTCCATTTTTTAATAAATAATTCTGAAACTTTGTATATCTATCTGCCAGTTTGCCATAGATATCTTTGTTATCGATGCTTGCTTCATAAACATCTGTTACATAAACCTCATTATCTTGTCCATAAGCGATGGAAAAAAAATAATAAGTTTGATTATTCTTTGTTTGACTGAAAACTATTCCAGTAACAAAGAATAAAAATAGTATTAAACCTTTTTTCATTCAACCAAAATTTGAGCACGCAAGTTAATCATTATAACCTAATTAAAACCCTTGTTGTGTGATTTTATATTATTCGGTATAATTTTTTTATATTTGTGTCCTAAAATTGACTCAAAATGTTTCAAAATCTTCAGGATAAATTAGATAAAGCATTACATACCTTAAAAGGAAAAGGACAAATTACAGAAATTAACGTTGCAGAAACCGTAAAAGAGGTGCGTAGAGCGCTTGTTGATGCCGACGTTAGTTATAAAGTTGCAAAAGATTTTACAAATACAGTAAAAGAAAAAGCTTTAGGTGAAAACGTAATTACATCGCTTAATCCTGGACAATTAATGGTAAAAATTGTTCATGATGAATTAGCAAAATTAATGGGAGGTGAGGTTACTGAACTGAAAGTAGACGATAATCCGACAATTATATTGATTGCTGGTTTACAAGGTTCTGGTAAAACAACTTTTTCTGGTAAATTAGCTAATTTCCTAAAAACTAAGAAAAACAAAAAAGTATTATTAGTTGCTGGTGATGTTTATCGTCCTGCAGCCATCAATCAGTTACAAGTTTTAGGAGAACAAATTGGTGTTGATGTTTATGCTGATTTAGAAAACAAAAATCCTGTAGAAATTGCTCAATCAGCAATTGCACAAGCAAAACAAAACGGAAATAATGTAATTATTGTCGATACAGCTGGTCGTTTAGCGATTGATGAGCAAATGATGGATGAAATTCGTCGCGTTCACCAAACAGTTAATCCAACCGAAACTTTATTTGTTGTAGACTCTATGACAGGACAAGATGCGGTGAATACTGCAAAAGCCTTCAATGAAGTGTTAAATTATAATGGAGTTGTTTTAACAAAATTAGACGGTGATACACGTGGTGGAGCTGCTTTAACGATTAGAACTGTTGTTGATAAGCCAATCAAATTTATTTCTACTGGTGAGAAAATGGAAGCTTTAGATGTTTTCTATCCAGAACGTATGGCGGATCGTATTTTGGGAATGGGTGACGTTGTTTCGTTAGTAGAGCGTGCTCAAGAGCAATTTGACGAAGAAGAAGCAAAACGTTTGCAAAAGAAAATTGCAAAAAATAGCTTCGATTTTGATGATTTCTTAAAACAAATTCAGCAAATCAAACGTATGGGTAATATGAAAGATTTGGTCGGAATGATTCCTGGTGCTGGAAAAGCATTAAAAGATGTAGATATTGATGACAATGCTTTTAAAGGTGTTGAAGCAATTATTCACTCAATGACAAAAAAAGAGCGTCAAAATCCAAATATTATCGATAATTCTCGTAAGAAAAGAATTGCAGCTGGTTCTGGAACATCTTTACAAGAAGTGAATCAATTATTGAAACAATTCTCTGAAATGGGAAAAATGATGAAATTTATGAATTCTTCAAATGGTAAAAAGATGATGGAAACAATGTATAAAAATATGCCTGCAGGTGGATTCCCAGGAATGCCAAAAATGTAATCACAATTATTTATATAGCTAAAAACCTCCAATAATTTGGAGGTTTTTTTTATAGATTTTATTTTTGTTTCGTAAACGTTAAGTTTGAACCATTTGAACCATCAACATAGGATTGGTTCAATTTGTTAATTATAAATTTAATGAAAAATATTTAAACGCAACATTAAATATAAGTTAGTGGTATAAGTTTATTCAATTTAACATAATAAAGATTATTAACATTAATATTTCATAGAAATAATAATGTTATAATATATATTATGTTAAGTAAGGATTTAAACAATCTCCTATTTAGATATTTTTATAGAATTTAGATATCCTATCGGAATATCCATATGTTCTAATTATTCTAGATTAAATAATCTAAAATTTGAATGTTCTTTGCTTATTATAATTTCATTGTACCGGTTACAATAAATATAGTTTTATTTGGAGCAACCTCAAAAACCCAAGAATTAACAATTTTTGAAACTTTACACTTTATATTTAATTCTTCATAAATTTCACGTTCAAGAGTTTCTTCTGGCAATTCATTTGGTTATAATCTTCCTCCAGATAATTCCCATTCATTTCGATTATTCTTTATCAATAAATATTTACCATTTATTCTGATTATCCCTTTTATAGATATACATTCTTCTTTCTCTAAAATCGATAAATTCAATCACTTTCTATTTAACATAATCTATGACCTAATAACATTGCTTCTTTTGATTAATATTTAATGTTTTATTAAAATATGATTTTTGTTCTATTGCTATTTAGATTAGTTTAAAATAAATTTGCAACACAATTTTCTTATTGATGAAAAAAGGTTTATTAGCGCTCTCACTATTGGGTACATTTAGTTTTGTAAATGCCCAACGAATTTTAACTGGTACTGTGACGGATGAAAATGGTCAAAAATTATCTAATGTTCAGGTTCAGGATCCTCAAACCAAACGATGGACACAAACAAATTCGGACGGTTTTTTTACAATAGAATTAACGAACGAGAATACTAATTTGTCTTTTTCTCAAAAAGGAAAAGAAACACAAGAAATTGTTGTAGACTCTTCAGAAAATAATGTTTCGATTGTCTTATACAATCAAACTTTACGTTTGGAACAAGTTGATATTTTCCCGAAAAAGAAAAAGGAATATTCAGAAATTACGCTTGGTAAAGAAGCAATAGAAAATGTGCAAGCGTTTTCGTTAAACGAAGTTTTGCAACAATTACCAGGACAAGTTACAATGGATTTTAACAACAACGAATTCAAAAATGTTGTTTTTAGAACTGCGATTTCTTCAAATAATTTGGGATTATCAGGAAGTTTGTCAAGTAATACAAATAGTGATCGCAAAGATTATTTTCAGAATAAAGCGTTTGGGACGTCGATTGTAGTCAATGATATTCCAATTTCAAACAATGAAAATATGCAAGCGTTTACCTCTTTAAATGGTGGTGGTTTCAATGATTTTAATAACCCTAGTTATGGTGTCGATTTGCGTCAAATTACAACGGCTAATATCGATGAAGTAAAAATTATTCAAGGAATTGCTCCTGCAAAATATGGTGATTTAACTTCAGGACTAATCATTATCAATTCTAAAGTTGGTTCAACTCCCCTACGCGCTTCTATTTCGATGTTAGATGCGACAACAGAATATAATATATCAAAAGGTTTCAAGCTTAATGATAGAAATTTCTTGAGTTTGTCGGGGAATTATTTGGCTTCTAATGAAGATGTTCGCGATAATTTGAAATCCTATAATCGTATTACAACAAATGCTGCGTGGAAATCATCGAACAAAATCAATACATTGGTTAATACTTTAGAAGGAAGTTTTGCAATCAATAATGATAAAATAAAATATGATCCAGATGATATTTCGGATCCTAAAATAAAGAATGATAAGTTCACGATTCGATTATCTAATAATCTGAAATGGAACTTGAAAAAAGATTGGATTGATGCTTTAAATGTTGACGCAAACATCAATTATGAGAAGCAAAATTCGAAAGAAGAACGTTGGAATAATGTCGCAACTGCTGCGGTCACAACTTCTACGGAAAATGGAATTTCGGATGCGATATTTTTACCAAATCAATATACATTTGTCAAAAATGTAGAAGGAATTCCGATGTCTACTTTCTTAAATATAGAAGGTGTAAAAAATTACGAATCTAAAAACAATTGGAACCATACTTTTTCTGTTGGTTTATCTTCTCGATCAAGCTCTAACAAAGGTCGCGGAACATATACGGACGAAAATACAACGCCTAATTATTATACATTAAGTGGAGCAAAAGGTGGTTTGGGTTATCGTGATTATAATTTCAAAAACACCAAAACGCAATGGCAATTGTCTGTTTATGCAGAAGATAGAATTGTGAAATTTGGCGAAAATGATAATGTTTTCAAGTTAGATTTAGGTTTTAGATTCGATAATCAATATGGAAATAACACATTTCAACCGCGTATAAATACATCTTACGCGTTCAATAAAGTGTTTAGAATTCGTGGTGGATACGGAATTGCTTCTAAAGCACCTTCGTTGAATCAACTATTTACGGGAGATCGAATTTACGATCGTTTGTTGGGAGACGGAATTTATTATGTCAATAATAAGCAATATGGCTGGATTGAAACGTTTCTTTTGGAAGGAAATAATTTAAATTTGAAACCAAGTAGATCTTACAATTCAGAAATAGGTTTTGATGTTAATTTGCCTTTCGGATCATTAAATGTAACAGGATATTATAATCAATTGAAAGATGGTATTTCAAAAGTTTATCATGCAACAACTTTAGAAGGTTCTACAATTAGTGTGGACACGTCTACTTCTACTCCAACCTATTCTGTAACTGGAAAAGAAGCTTATCAAATTATTTATAATACTTTAGAAAATAACTTAGAATCGACGGATAAAGGTATCGAAATGTTTATAAATTTTAACCGAATCAAATCTCTAAATTTAGATATTTCGGTGAATGGTTCGTACACAAAAACAACAAATAATAAGCCTGTTTATGAATATGAAGCTTCTACAAATGTTTTAGCAAAAGAAAAATATGCTGTCTATTATAATCCAAAATCGAATGATGAAGCTTTAATGTTTGGAACAAATTTTAATTATCATTTGAAAAAAGTTGGATTGATTTTATCTCTTCGTACAGAACATATTTTTATTCAAAATCATGATAAATACAACAATAGAAATCCAATAGGATATTTGGATGAAAATTCTGTTTATCATGCAATTCCTGTCGAAGATCAAGGAAATACAGATTTGTACGGACATTTGATTAAAGCGCCACAAAAAACATTAGCAGAATTACAAAATTCATTGCATAATTTCCATTTACGCATTTCGAAAGATTTCTTGAATGGATTCAAAGTATCTGTTTATACAACAAATGTTTTTGGTTTAAAACCTACTTATATCAACGATTCTGGAGAAAGAAGAGTCTCTAATATTGCAAAATTTTCATTGGGAGGTAAAATTGAATACACTTTCTAATTCTAAACAATTTCAAAAAAGATTATTATGTTAAAAAAATATATACTTCTCACTCCTATTTTAGCAAGTTTATTATTTAATTCTTGTTCTGATGATGATTTTGGAAATTCAGCGGTTCAACCCGTTACATTTACAACAAAGGTTACTTTTGATAGCGATTTTGATGCTTCAAAATTACCTGTAAATGCGAAAACAATTCTTAAAAATACGCAAACAGGAATGATATATGAAGCGGTTACTAACAGTAATGGTGAAGCGGTTTTTCCTCAACTAATTCCAGGAACATATTCAGCGAATGTTAGTTTTTCATTGACTCCAGCAGAGTTTGAAACTTTATTTGGATATGATGCAGGAACGGAAGATAATATTGAGTTTAATGGATCTGCGCAAAATGTGAGTGTAAATTCTTCAAATATTTCAATTGCTATAGAGTTGAATTCGGCTAAAATAATTGGTGGTTTAATTTTAAAACAAATCTATTACGGAGGTTCTGATATCAAAGAAGGCGCTTTGTTTAGAGATCAATTTATTGAGATTTACAACAATTCGAATGAAGTAATTTATGCAGATGGTTTAATTTTTGGGCAATTATTTGGTGCTAATACAGTCGAATCTCAATCATATTCTCAAGCAAATGGACAATTAGATTGGTCCAAAGGTGAAGGAAATACAAAAGGTGCTGAAGCGAATACGGGTTATGTGTATGTTGCGAATGCGGTTCGTATTCCAGGAAATGGAACGACTTATCCAGTTCAACCAGGTCAAAGTATTACAATTGCGCAAACGGCGATAAATCATAAAGGAAATTATACCGATGCAAATGGTAAAGTGATCGAAATTCTGAAACCAGAGTTAACGGTCGACTTATCAAATGCCGATTTTGAGGTAAATATGACGAGTTATTTAGGTTCTCAATATTCGTATGATATTCAAAATCCTGCTGTTCCAGATTTAGATATTGTGTGGTGGGCAAATGGAAATAAAGATTTATTGTTAGACAATTTAGGTCGTCAAGCTTATATTCTTTTTAGAGCTGATGAAAATGATATAAATGGTTTTGGTAAGGTGAGAAATCCATCAAATAAAACAACATATCAATATTTACAATTGCCGAATGATTTTATTTTAGATGCTGTAGAAACAACACAAGATATGGGAACTAAATTGGTTCCGAAAAAATTACAGAACAAACAAGATGCTGGTTATGCTTATTTAACAGCGGGTTCTTATACATCAACATCTATTATTCGTAAAACTCAAAAAACAATTAATGGTCGTATAATTTTGAAGGATACAAACAATTCCACAAACGATTTTGTAAACATCAAAGCTGAACCAAAGATTTTTGCGCAATAGAAATTAAAAAACATGAAATCAATTGATTTAACAACATACGATAACAAATTATTGAAAATTGTTTCTTTTGCGTGTTTACTTTTCGGAAGTACATCATTTGCACAAGAAAATGATTCGATAAAAGTAACTTCTAACGAAGCTGAACAAGTTGTAAAAGATTTGAATTGGCAATTACCCGTTGCAACACATTCTTTACCGATTAAAGATTATACACATACAGGGATTTATTTGAGTCATCAAAACAATCAATTTGCGCGTAAACAAACAGCCGAAGAAACAAATCGTTATGGTTTTTTGAGCGAAGGTTTGTACACAACTGAAAATGGTTTTAGAATTTTCGGAATGATAGATTTGCAGAAATTCAATGAAAAAAATCTATCATGGAATCTTTCTGATGAACGTACTGATGAGCAACAAGTGCTTTCTCCGCAATATTTCTACGTTCCGCGTGCAGCAGATTGGGATAATCAGCAATATTTGATTCGTGGTGGAGTTTCGAAAAATTTTGGAAACTTAACATTAGCTGCTAAAGCCGAATTGAATGTCAATAAAATGGCGCGTAAATTAGATCCTCGTCCAGAAATCAAAAACAATAAATTAGTTGGAGAAATTCAAGTTGGTTATGAAATTTTTGATGGACATCAAATTTTTGTATTAGGTGCATATGGTCGAAAAGACAAGGATTATAGCTTAAAGTATAAAGGAAGAAATCAAGATGTAGAAGAAAATTCAAGTACCTATTTGCGTTACATGGCAGGTTATGGTCGCGAAATTAATAATCCATTGAGAAATAAAATAGATAACGAAAAAACAATTTACGAATATTTTACACGAAATATCATTTCTAAAATCGGTGGTGGATATCAATTTAGTTCAGACAATACAAAGTTGATTTTAGGTTACAATTACCAAGAAAATCAACAGCGAATGTATGATAGCAAAACCAAAGAAGATAAGTTCTTTATCTATGTTTGGGATATCAACGAGCATTTTGCTTATGCGAATTTTATGACAAAATTTGATAACAATACAATCAATGCGCGTTTAGATTTTTCGAGAAAAGATGGCGAAAATTACGATGTTTCTATCGGTGGAATGAATTATCAAAATCGTTTACAAAATCTAAATTTAGATGTTAATTTAGCGAATCGTGATCTTACAAAAATGAATTATTTTCTTGGATTCAAAACAAGCTATAATCAGAACAAATATTACGATGCTTTAGCGATATATGACATGAAAATTAAATCGTTGGATGTTGGTATTTATGGAAATAAAGATTTGATGTTGAATAATAATTCGAAATTAAATGTCGGTTTAGCTTTTAATTATTATGCATTGTTAGATTCTTATTTTGATTATACAAAAATGACTGGAGTAAACGAAGATACTTTTTACAACAATGTTGCGGCTTATGATTATGCGTACAATACAACCAATCATTTTGATGCTTCAACGTCTATTCGTTACATTTTACCTGTAAAAAACAATAAAACAATCGAGTTGTATACGCAGTTAAAAGGTATATTTGCAACAAATAAGAGCAATTTTACCGAAATCAATACAGATAATACGTATTTAATGAATTTCGGAATTCAATTAAATTATTAGAATGAAGATGAAAAAAATGCTTCCAATCGTTGCATTTGGTGCGACTACTCTATTTTATGCGTTTAATAGTAACAAAATAATCGATCAAGGTTATACAGTTACCGAATTACGTGCATTGTATAGTAGCGGAGATCAGTCAAAATGGCCTAAACCAATTGTGGACGAAAGTGTTTTGAAAGATGGTTTTGAAGATATTGGTACATTAGGCGAAGTTCCTTTTCCTAAAGATAATCCGTATTCTAAAGAGAAAGCTGAGTTAGGAAAATCCTTATTTTTTGATCCTCGTTTATCAAATTCCAATCAAATTTCTTGTGCAAATTGCCACGATCCTGAGTTGAATTGGGTCGATGGTCGTCGTGTTCCTTATGGTGAAGATCGACAGTTGGGAGCGCGTAATTCGCCGAGTTTGATGAATGTTGCTTACTCAAAAGTAATGTTTTGGGATGGTCGTGCAAAAACATTGGAAGAACAAGCAGAATTTCCGATTCGTGATAAAAAAGAAATGAATCATCACATTGATTTTGCAACAAAACGAATTGCTGAAATTAATGGTTACAAAGAATTATTTAAAGCCGCTTTTGGTGACGAAAAAGTAACGAATGACCGTATTACAAAAGCAATTGCAACTTTTGAACGTACAATTTTATCTCCGAAAAATAGATTTGATAAATTTATTGCAGGAAAATCGGATGAATTAACTGATCAAGAAATTGAAGGTTTACATCTTTTCCGCACAAAAGCGCGTTGCATCAATTGTCACAATACAGCGTATTTTTCGGATAATAAATTTCATAATATTGGTTTGACATATTATGGTCGAGAATACGAAGATTTAGGTTTATACAATACAACTAAATTGGCTAAAAATGTTGGCGAATTCAAAACACCTTCATTGCGAGAAGTTCCTCAAAATGCACCTTATATGCACAACGGACTTTTTCCTACGATTCGTGGTGTAATCAATATGTACAATGCAGGAATGTTCCATTTTCAACCAAATGAGAAACAGAAAATGATTCATTATTTCCGAAAACAACAGAGTTAGTTCAGAAATTGAATTTAACTGCTTCGGAAATGGATGCATTAGAAGCTTTTTTGATGAGTTTGAAACAGAATCAATACAAAATGCGTCCACCGCAATTACCGAATAAATAACAAATTATAAATAAAAAACGACTCAATAATTGAGTCGTTTTTTATTTTGTATAGTTTTAATTTTCAACTAAAATTTTTAATTGATTTTGAATAAATACTTGACTCAAATTATTATTGAGTTCATTATATTTTGATTTTAACACTTGATTTTTAGACGATTTGTAAACAGAAGCATCAACTTTATCAAACTTATATTTTGTTTCTGTGGTTTCAAAAGATTGTTCAGAAGTTTTTACAATTTCAATTAAAGAATTGGTCAAATCTTTCAATAAATTTAATTTTTTTATTTCAAGATTAACGAGATCATTTAATCGTTTTTCCTCTTTATCTTTTTGCACTTCATTTAATTGTAATTCAATTTTTTTCAATTCTCGTTGTTGCGCTGTATTTCCTCTCGAATAAATTGGAATAGAAAGATTCAATCCAATATATTGACTTTTGTTGTCTTTTAATTGATTTCCAAACTGAAAATTAGTATCCGCCAAACTCTTAATTTTCTGCGCATAAAAAGTTCCGTAAGAATAATTCAAGAAATTTCTTTGTATTTACGTTCGATTGTGTAAGATGAAAGCGCAAACAATCCAAATAATGCGATTGTAATCACAATAACATTTAGAATTTTGAACATTTTCTCTTGTTTTGTGTAATTCTCATACGAACGAGCAAATTGCTTATCAACAAATTCATATTCAAATGGATAATCTTGATTAACTTTAGCTTTCCAAAACGTTTCAATGTTATCGATGGTTTCTTTTGTATCTTCTGTGTCTATTTTAATCAGTATATTTTGAAGATTGGAAGGCATCCACTTTACAACTTTAAAATGAAAAAACATCATTGGTCTAATCTTAGCCTGTGGCTCTCCCAAATTAAAATCTTTTATTACTCCAACCAGTTTTAATTTTTGATTATTCCAATCGAACTCGTCATTTAACTTTAATGTTTCTCCAAAATGTTTTTTTGCGGTTTCATTAATAAGAACACTGGAAATTGTATCAGATGAGATTTTAGGATCTAAATCTCGTCCTTCTTTTACTTCAATTTTCATCATGTTTAGAAAGCCAAAGTCAATCGCCATATTATCTGTTACCAATTGTTTATCTTTTACTCTAAAACTTGTGTTGGATATTGCTCCACCGGAACCAAACTTAAATGCCGTTGCATTAATGCTTTGTACGCCTTTAATTTTTGCTAAATCTTGCTGGAAACTTTCGTAAAAATTGAACTTATTTTCTCCTAAATCCTGTCTTTTAAACGGAATACTAATCACTTGATCTCCTGAAAATCCCAAATCTTTTTTTGCAATATGATTCATTTGTTGAATAACAAGAGTTCCAGCTACAATAAAGAATGTAGCAATAGAAAATTGTAAAATCAACATTCCATTTCGTAACCAAATTCCATTCTTGCTTCTTGAAAAATTCCCTTTTAGAACGTTAAGCTCTTTAAAATTTGACACATAAATGGCAGGAAAAATTCCGGCAATAATCACAACTACAATGAAAATCGCTACAAGATATGGGATAAACGGGATAATTTCTATTTCCAGGTTTTTGTCAATCAGCTGATTATAACTGGGTAAACCTACTTCAACCAAAGCCAAAGCAACCACAAATGCCAAAACAGTTGTAATGGTTGTTTCTACAATAAATTGGACAACAATATTTCGTTTGGTTGCTCCAACCACTTTTCTGATTCCTACTTCTTTTGCTCTTCTAATTGCTTGTGCAGTGGAAAGGTTAATATAATTGATGATGGATAAAATTAAAATCAGATAAGATAATCCCAGGTTAATCTGTAAAAACAGTTTGTTTCCCATTCCTTCCGGAAGTCTTGAAACTTTGGCATTTAATCTCGAATCTTTTAAAGGCTGTAATTGTACTTTAACAGGTTCGTATATCTTTGAAAATTCTTCTACTGAAACTCCTTCTCGTTGCGCATTTTTAACTGTATTATTCTCATAAAATAATTGTGTAGCCAGTTTCTCTACTTCTAGTTTGTCTGCAGGATTTTTAAGCTTTATAAATAGTCCTGTGCCATAATTTCCCCAGTTATCCTTAATATCCTCTAAACGTGAATAAATATTAGAAATAACCATTTTAGGTTGAAAGCTTGTGTATTTTTCTGCTTTAAAAACACCATAAATCGGCATCTTTATTCCATCATATGTTGTCAAGATTTTCCCTACAGGGTTTTCTTTACCAAAGATTTTGATTGCTTCACTCTCTTCTATTGCAACACCATATCTGTTTTTGCGAAAATCATCTACACTTCCTTTTATAAACTTGAATGGAATAAAATCAAAAAAATTCTGATCTGTACTAGTAATTCCAGTAACATAAACTTTTTTATTATTGACGTAATAAGTTTCTTGCCCATACCAACCTTCAAACCAACAATAACTTTCTATCTTATCTGATTTTTCTTTTAAGTAACGAGGCAAAGGTTCAACACTTGTAGGCCAAGTTTCTCCACCTCTCTGAAATACAGTTAATGTTTCAAATACGCGACCAATATTCGGATTCCATTGATTGTAACTCGTTTCATCTTTCCAATATAAAGTCGAAAAAATAACACCAGCAATTCCGATAGCTAAACCAAGAATTGTAAGAAATGTAAACCCTTTATTCTTGATCGTATTTCTTAAGTATATTTTAAGCCAATTTTTTAGCATTGAATTTAAATTTTAGTTTTCTCAAAAACATTTACATTTTTCTGATTCATTTTTTCAGAAAGAATTTCACCATCTTTCATGGTAATAATTTTATCAGAGTAAGCCGCATCATGAGCCGAATGTGTCACCATCAAAATTGTAGATCCTTGCGCATGCAAATCGGTCAAAAGCTCCATGACTTCATTTCCATTAATACTATCCAAATTTCCTGTTGGTTCATCAGCCAAAATTATTTTAGGATTAATCACTAAAGCTCTTGCTACTGCAACACGTTGTTGCTGACCACCAGAAAGTTGCTGTGGATAATGTTGCAAACGATGGACAATGTTTAATTTTTCGGCAATTTCTTGCACTCGTTTTTTTCGTTCCGAGTTCGAAACTTTAGAATAAATCAAAGGTAATTCGATATTATCATAAACTGATAATTCATCAATTAAGTTGAAATTTTGGAAGATAAATCCTATGTTTTCTTTTCTAACTTGAGAGCGTTTCGATTCGTTTGCATTAGACATTTCAAGGTTATTCAAGGTATAACTTCCTCCATTGAAAGAATCCAATAATCCAATAATATTCAATAAAGTTGATTTTCCACAACCTGAAGGGCCCATAATGGAAATAAATTCTCCAGAATTGATTATTAAATTAATCTCATTCAACGCTTTTGTTTGAATATCTTCTGTGATAAATATTTTTGATAAGTTTTCTATTTTAATCATGATGTTATTTTTTTAATTTATTTTTTGTCATTCCGAACATAGCTTTTAGCGAAATGAGGAATCTGTATTTTATAGATTTCTCGATAAGCTCGAAATGACAGCTAAAATTGTGTGTTATTATTTTTTTATCGTTAATTCTTGTACTTCTTTATAATCTTCGTAATTCGAAATAATTACTTTTTCATTTACTTTTAATCCTGAGGATATCTCATAAACACTCGGATTTTCTCTTCCTAATTCAATTTTTCTTCGTGTTGCTTTATCATTATTAACAACAAAAATCCACTTCCCTTGTGTGGTTGTATAAAAGGAACCTTTCTGAATCACTAATTTCTTCTCTTTCTCGGATAAAATCAATTTTACTCCTACGGATAAACCTTCTTGTAAATTTTCAGGAATTTTATCAATAAATTCTAATTCTGTTTTAAATTTTCCATTTTTTATTTCTGGAGAAATCTTAGTCACTTTCACTTTTATGATTTTTCCTTTAATTTCGATTTGTCCATATTGATTTTCTTGAATTCTATCCAAATAATATTCATCTACCATTGCAACTAATTTATAACCGCTTAGAATATCCACTTTTCCTATGCTTTTTCCTGCTTCTATTGATTGTCCTAATGTCGCTTCAAAAGAACTTAAACGACCAGTTTCAGGTGCTAAAACCAAGAAATTTTGTTTGTTTTTCCGAAGCGTTACTAGACTTTTTTGCATGATAGCTAAAGCTTCATTAATTTGCTTTAATTGAATCGAATTTGATTCACGTTCCTTTACCAAACTTTTTTGAATAATTGCTTTTCGTTCTTGCTGATAGCGCATTTTTTCCTTCGTATTCTCCCACTCATTTTTTGCTAACACTTCTCGATCATATAACTTTTGATTTAGTTCATAATCTAATTTTGATTGATTAAAATCGTGTTCAATTCCTACAAAATCCTTTGATAGATCTAATTCTTGATTCCGAATAGATAGTTTTGCAACATTTAATTGATTCATTTGTTCAATAATTGCCGTTTCTTGCGTCAAAAAATTAAGTTCCGTATTCGGATTATATAATCGTGCAATTGGTAATCCTTTTGTCACCTTCTCACCATTTTCTACAAATATTTCTTGAACAGAACCACCTTCTATCACATTGATAAAGATTGAATTAATTGGTTCTATTTGTGCCTGAAAAACAACAAAATCTTCAAAATAATCTTCAGAAACGTCTTTTATCATCAATTCATTTGCACTTACAGTTAAAGTTCGCGGTCGATTCATCAAATAAAAACTCGAACCGCCTAAAATTATGGTCGTTACAGCAATTATTCCGAGGCGTTTATATTTTTTATTTTTTTGATTGATTTTCGTATCCATTATTTATTAAATTTACCAAACAACCGTTTATTTATGGTTATTTTACTAATTATCAATACGTAATAAATATGCCCAAAATTTATAATTTCTTAAAGCATTGAAATCAATTCTTTTAAAAAATTATATAAAAAATAGACTGTCCGAAAACGAACACTTATTTGTTCAGAAACGGACACATGACAAAACTGAATATGAAGAAAACTTTAGCCACTATACCGATTTTAGACGATCAAGAAGAAATATTAATTGCAAGTCGACTACTTTTGAAACGCCAATTCGAAACAATTATCACTTGTTCTGATCCTAAAAAGATTCCTCAAATCTTGGTAGAAAATGAAATTGATGTTGTTTTAATGGACATGAATTTTAGAACAGGTTATGAAGATGGAAAAGAAGGAATTTTTTGGCTGAAAGAAATTCAACATGCGCAACCAAAAACGAGAGTAATTTTAATGACTTCCTATGGAAGTGTAGAAACTGCGGTTGAAGGTTTAAAACTTGGTGCGATTGATTATATTTTAAAACCATGGGATAATGATAAATTAGTTAATCTTATAAAAGAAGCGATAAAACAACTTAGAAAATCGAGGAAAATAAAAGAAGCGAAAGAAAATAAGTTGTTTTACGGAAATTCTCCGAGTATCGAAAAAGTATATAAAATCACCAATAAAATTGCAAAAACCGATGCAACAATCTTGATTTTAGGCGAAAATGGTACAGGAAAATCAGTTTTGGCAAAATCAATTCATGAAAATTCTTCTCGAAATACAGAAAAATTTGTTCATGTTGATTTAGGTTCTTTAAACGAAAATCTATTTGAAAGTGAATTATTTGGATATAAAAAAGGTGCGTTTACCGATGCAAAAGAAGATACAATTGGTCGATTTGAAGCAGCAAATAATGGAACAATTTTTTTAGATGAAATTGGGAATTTACCAAATCATTTACAAGCAAAACTTTTGCAAGTAATTCAGAATAAAGAAATTATTCGTTTAGGAGAAAGTTTACCAAGAAAAATTGATGTTCGGATTATTGTTGCTACGAATGCGAATCTTGAAAATGCAGTAAAAGAAGGTCGTTTTAGGGAAGATTTATATTATCGAATCAATACAATTTCAGTTACAATGCCAAGTCTTAGCGAACGAAAAGAAGATATTAAACCTTTGATTGATTATTTTTTAGAACTTTATGTTGATAAATATGAAGTAGAAAAACCTATTATCCATGAACAAATTTTACATCAATTAGAAAACTACGATTGGAACGGAAACATTCGAGAATTGCAAAACAGAATCGAACGTGCAATTATTTTGGCTGAAGAAAATGAAATTACGATTGAAAATATAGGTTTCACAACATTTATTCCTCAAAAAATAACAGATAATTCAAATAATTTGAACGAAATAGAGCGAAATAAAATTGTAGAACGTTTACATTTTTTTGAAGGAAATATTAGTAAAACAGCCGAAAATTTAGGTGTTTCTCGTGCTGCTTTATATCGAAAATTAGAAAAATATAACATTACGAATTATAAATAATGAAACGCAATTCTCTTATTTTTCAGTTAGTACTCAGAATACTTTTTTTAGCATTTCTTTTGTTTATGTTGGCTTTTATTGGAATCAAAAATTATTGGTTTTCATTTACATTTGTATGTATTATTACAATTGTTTCGATTACGGAAATAATTCATTTTTCTAAAAATTATCTTTCTAAAAATCAGAAAATTATAGATGCTTTATTGTACAATGACTTTAGCTTAAATATTAATCAAAATCAATATAAAAAAGACAATTCTGTATTAAAATTATATCATAAAATTAGAGAAGAACATGTTTTAAATTCGTCTAAAGAAATCATTTATCATCAATTATTGAATGCAGTTCCGTTTGGCTTTTTGATTCTTAAAAAAGAAGAAAATGATCGAAAAATTATATTTATCAATCATCATTTTCAAAAGATATTTAGCGTTCCAAAATCAAGTTCGTGGAATTATCTAAAAAAATTGATTCCACAGTTTTGTGAAACTTTAGAAAATAAAGAATTTGATGATTTTAAAAGTACAATTGACATACAAATTAATGATGAAGAGCGACAAACTTATCTGATTCAGAACACAAAAACGTTGATTGCTCATGATGAATATGCGATTATTTTTATTGATTCGATTCAGCGCGTGATTGATTCCACTGAAAAAGAGGCTTGGATGAATATTATGAAAGTTATTGCGCATGAAATCATCAATTCTTTGACGCCTATTTATTCATTAGCAAATACCACAAAAACTTATTTTGAAGCGAATCATTTAGACAAAAATGATTATGATGATATTCGTTTGAGTTTGGATACAATTATGAATAGAAGTCAGCATTTACAGACGTTTGTAGAGCAATATCGTAAATTGACCATGTTACCAAACCCTGTTAAATCGTTACAAAATTTGTATGAAATTGTCCAAGGAATTGAACAATCTTTTTCGGCTGAATTTCATCAAAAAAATATTGTTTTTCAGAATTTAATTCCACAAAATATTGAAGTTGAAATTGATCGTATCTTATTTGAACAAGTTTTGATTAACTTAATCAAAAATGCGATTTATTCATTAGAAAATGTAGAAACTAAATCTATTGAAATTTCATCGAAACAAACTGATAATCGATTGCAAATTATTATTCAAGATTCTGGACAATTGATTGATGAAGAAATCATTTCCAAAATATTTTTACCTTTTTATACAACTCGAAAAGATGGTGCAGGAATTGGCTTAACACTTTCCAAAAACATTATAGAAGCGCACAAAGGTTATTTGTATTATCAACAAAATGATGGCGTGAAACGTTTTAATATCATCTTAAAGTAATTAGTAAAAAGTGTAACTTTAACCTCTAATTATATAATACTTTCTCGCCAAAATCTTTGGAAATTTGTCCCATAAAATTACTGTTATGAATGCACTAACACTTACTATACCGATTATCAATTTGAATTCAGAAAAAGATGTTGAACTCATCAATAAATTACTTTCTGAAATAGAAAATCTTGATGAATATGCTGTGAATTTAGATGCTAAAACGATTAACGTTTCGGCAAAGAAATTATGGAAAGTTTCCCCTAAAATCTACGAAACTTTAAAGCAAAATAACTTCAAAATAGATTCTGTCGAAAAATCGTATCCCGTTCTCAATATGACGTGTGCTTCGTGTGCGAGTAGTTCTCAAGCGAATCTTAATCGTCAGTTAGGTGTTGTAAATGCGGAAGTGAATTACGGAAATGGAATGGGAAAAATAGAGTACATTCCTACTCTAGTTTCTCCAGAAAATTTGAAAAATGCTTTAGTAGAAGTTGGCTATGATTTGGTGATTGATGAGTCTAAAAATCAAGATGAAGAAATAGAACAACTTCACGAAGAAAAATACAAAACGCTGAAAAATAAAGTGATTTGGGCTTTAATTTTTGGAGTTCCTTTATTTATTATTGGAATGTTTTTTATGGATATGCCTTACGGAAATTACATTATGTGGGCACTTTCTACGCCAATTCTTTTCATTTTTGGGCAACAATTTTTCGTCGGTGCTTGGAAACAATTGAAAAATAAATCGGCTAATATGGATACTTTGGTTACTTTGAGTACAAGTGTAGCCTATCTTTTTAGCGTTTTCAATACATTATTTCCAGAATATTGGCACAGCAAAGGTTTGCATGCGCATCCTTATTTTGAAGCTGCTGGTTTAATCATCGTTTTTATCTTGATTGGTAAATTGATGGAAGAACGTGCGAAAGGAAATACTTCCGAAGCGATCAAGAAATTAATCGGATTACAACCTAATACTGTGTTGGTTGTGAAAGATGGAGATCAGGTTGAAGTGAAAATTGAAGATGTACAAATTGGTGATTTGATTATTGCAAAACCTGGAGATAAAATTGCGGTTGATGGAATTATTGTTTCGGGAGAATCTTTTATCGATGAAAGTTCATTGACAGGAGAACCAATTCCAGTTGAAAAAGGAATTGATGCAAATGTTTTTTCAGGGACCTTAAACCAAAACTCTCCTATTCAATATAAAGCCTTGAAAGTAGGGAATGATACACTTTTGGCTCAAATTATTCAATCGGTTAAAAATGCACAAGGAAGTAAAGCGCCAGTTCAACAATTGGTAGACAAAATTGCAGGTGTTTTTGTTCCGATTGTAATTATTATTGCAATTCTAACGTTCATTACTTGGTTAGTTTTAGGTCAAGAAAATGCTTTTACAATGGCCCTTTTATCGATGATTACTGTCCTTGTTATCGCTTGTCCTTGTGCGCTTGGTTTAGCAACACCTACCGCGATTATGGTTGGAATGGGAAAAGGTGCTGAGCAAGGAATTTTGATCAAAAATGCTGAAAGTTTAGAATTAGCGAAGAAAATTGATACAATTATTTTAGATAAAACAGGAACAATTACAGAAGGAAAACCAAAAGTACAAGAATTGATTTGGTTTGATGATTCTGCTAAAAATATGCTTTATACAATCGAAAATAATTCGCAACATCCTTTGGCAAAAGCGATTACAGAACATATTGGAAAACAAGATATTTTACCTGAACTAAAAATTGAAGATATATCTGGAAAAGGATTGAAAGCTAATATTTTAAATGACACTTATTATGTTGGAAAAACAAGTTGGATTACTGAATTAAATATTCAAATTGATGAAAATGTAAAACAAGCTATTCAAGATTTTTCGATTAAAAATTATACTACTTCTTTCTTTGGAAATGATAAAAAAGTTTTGGGATTAATTGGAATTTCTGATGAAATAAAAGCAACTTCTGTTGAAGCTATTAAAGCTTTTCACGAAAAAGGAATTGAAGTTTGGATGGTGACTGGTGACAACGAATTTTCGGCAAATGCAATTGCAAAACAAGTCGGAATTGATCAAGTTGTCGCAAATGCTTTACCAAATGATAAAATGAGTATTATCAAAGATTTGCAGCAAAAAGGAAAAGTTGTTGCAATGGTTGGTGATGGAATTAACGACAGTGCAGCGTTGGCTCAGGCGGATGTTTCGATTGCGATGGGAAATGGTTCTGATATTGCGATTGATGTGGCAGAAGTTACCTTGATTGGCGGAGATTTGACAAAAATCGATCATGCAATTAATTTATCTACGCAAACGGTCAAAACAATTCATCAAAATTTATTTTGGGCATTTATTTACAATGTAATAGGAATTCCAATCGCTGCTGGAGTGCTTTATCCAATTAACGGATTTTTGTTAGATCCTATGATTGCTGGTGCTGCAATGGCTTTGAGTAGTGTAAGTGTTGTAACAAATAGTTTATTGTTAAAGTATAAAAAGATTTAAAAAAGATTTAAAAAAACTTTAAAATATTCATAAAAAAATCGGCTAAATATTTAGTCGATTTTAATCTTCTAATTCTTTGATTTTAACCTTTGAAGAAAAATCAGGATGTTTTGTATTGATTAAATAATTATATTCTTTTGGAATGATTGACGATGGAACTTTGATAACCAAATATTTAAAATCCTGATACCAAGCAGAACCAATCTCTTGTAACTCGGGATAAGCCTCTACAGATTGCCAATTCTTAGGTAATTTAGACTTTTTAATTTCATAAATTTCATCTTCTTCGCAATCAATTTCTATCACTAATAATTTGTACGAGTTATCAATGCTAATAGAACTTCTATGCACCACCAATTTTAAGGTTGAAAGCGCGCGAGAACTTCCTGCATAAATAACAAATTCATCATTTTTATTCCATCTGTTGGCAACTCCAGAAGCTTGTAATGATTTTGAATATCTCGCTTTACGAATATTGTAAACTAACATTGTTAGACGTTTTCTCCGTATTCTATCGCAGTCAAACGATTATCGATAAATTTCAGACCTGAAACTGTATCAAGAAAATCTGCTGGCGATTTTTTATCTAACAAAACATTAGGCGTCGTTAACCATTTCTCGAAATCATCTTTTGTATTGAAAACCTCCAAACCGTGTTTGTATAAAGAAATCAATAAAACAATATGCTCTTTTGTATTATCTTTTAGAGAAACATCTTTCGTTTTATAATTTCTGTATGTACGCGTTGTGATATTTAACCAACTTGAGATTATTTCGTCTTTTAACGTTGATAATTCATCAAGATATTGAATATATTTTTGATCAATATTATAACGATTTACGTAAAAATAAACACTCGTAAAATCTCTTACTTCAGGGATTTCATTTATGATTTGTTCGTATTTTTTTAGTTTAACAGTTGCCATAATTCTAAACTTTTATTAAAGTTACAATTTTTCCACTTAATAAAGGAACTTTTTCTCAAATTTAAATAAATTTAACAAAAAAAGAGGTTGCCTAAGCAACCTCTTCCTATATAATGATTTAAAAATTCTTATTTCAAAGAACCAACCATATCTTCTGGTTTTACCCATTCGTCAAATTCTTCAGCAGTTACATACCCTAATGCGATTGCAGTTTCTTTTAACGTTGAGTTGTTTTTGTGAGCTGTTTGAGCAATTTCAGCAGCTTTGTAGTAACCAATTTTCGTATTAAGTGCTGTAACTAACATTAATGAATTATCAACTAATTCTTTGATACGAGCATAATTTGGCTCAATACCTTGCGCACAATGCTCATCAAAAGACACACAAGCATCTCCTAATAAACGTGCAGATTGTAAGAAGTTTGCAGCCATAACTGGTTTGAAAACATTCAATTCATAATGACCTTGAGTTCCTCCAATTGTAATCGCAACATCGTTACCCATAACTTGAGCTGCAACCATTGTTAACGCCTCACATTGAGTAGGATTTACTTTACCTGGCATGATAGAAGATCCTGGTTCGTTTTCTGGAATGATAATTTCTCCAATACCTGAACGAGGTCCAGAAGCTAACATACGAACGTCATTTGCAATTTTGTTTAATGAAACAGCTAATTGTTTCAAAGCTCCGTGAGTTTCTACGATTGCATCGTGAGCAGCTAATGCTTCGAACTTATTTTCTGCTGTTACAAATGGATGACCTGTAAATTCAGCAATGTATTTAGCAACTAAAACATCGTATCCTTCTGGCGTGTTAAGACCTGTACCTACAGCAGTTCCACCTAAAGCAACTTCAGATAAATGCTCTAGTGTATTTCTTAAAGCTTTTAAACCGTGATTTAATTGCGCTACATATCCAGAAATCTCTTGACCTAATGTTAATGGCGTTGCATCCATTAAGTGTGTACGACCAATTTTTACAACAGATTTAAATTCTTCAGCTTTCTTAGCTAATGTATCACGTAATTGCTCAACACCTGGAATTGTTACTTCAACAACTGCTTTGTAAGCAGCAATGTGCATACCTGTTGGGAAAGTATCATTAGAAGATTGAGATTTGTTAACGTCGTCATTCGCTTTAAGAACTGGTTCACCTTCTCCAATTTTGAATCCAGCTAAAACTTGCGCACGATTAGCAACAACTTCATTCACATTCATATTAGATTGAGTTCCTGAACCTGTTTGCCAAATTACTAAAGGAAATTGATCATCTAATTTTCCTGCTAAAATTTCGTCACATACAGCAGCAATAGCATCACGTTTTTCAACTGGTAAAACACCTAATTCAGCATTTGCATAAGCAGCAGCTTTCTTAAGATAAGCGAAACCTTCTACAATTTCGTGAGGCATAGAAGCCGCAGGACCAATTTTAAAGTTGTTACGAGAACGTTCTGTTTGAGCACCCCAGTATTTATCTGCAGGAACTTTTACTTCCCCCATGGTGTCTTTCTCAATTCTGTATTCCATTTTGGTATTTTTTATTATTTATATATTGTTTACTTATCTCACAAATTTAAGAAATCGTTTGATGAAAGAAAAGTGATTAATGTTAGTATTTCTATAAATTTTATTTACTAAGTTTGTATCACATAAAAATAAAATCATGATTCAATTTTTAGGTTTCTTATTATTCTTAACAATCGCTTTATGCGGATTCTGGGGTATCATCTTTTTTGCAACGATGGCTATTTCTTGGATTCCATTTTGGGTTGCGAATTTAAGAAAAGAAAAAGCTGGAATAGTAACAGCAGAAGATCCTCGTCTGATTTTACCAAATCAAGAAGGAATCACAGTATTATTCAAAAAATAATAAGCTGTAAAAAAAAATTAAAAGGAACTTGACGAAGTTCCTTTTTTTATTTATTCGACTTTCGAATCTTCTTCATAATTTCCTTCCAAATAATTTTTCAAACTAATTCGGATAATTTCTGTCCAACCAGCTTCAAAACTTTCGCGCGAGAAATTTTTATCATCAGGCGGAAAAGTTTCAATTCCTTCATGAATCAACGTTAATTTTGTTTGCGGAACAATTTCATCTGTTAATTCATCCAAAATAAATGTAACAACAGAATTTCCTTCGTAGACAGGATATTTCCATGTATAAGCTAACAATTTAGTCGGCTCTACTTCTACTATTTTACAGTGATGTAAATACGATCCGCCATAAAACTCAAATTCGAATCCAACTTCTGGAACAAACTTCTTAATATCAAAATACCATTTATCAAAAGCAGATTTTGTCGTTAAGGCATTCCACACTTTATCAATTGAAACATCAAAAATTTCTACTATTTCTACAGGCTTTGCACTCATATTCTATTTTTTTATGATTTTGTTTAATTTACTAATTTTTTAATTATTATTTAAATTTAGCCCAAAATTTAATTGTTACATTTGCTATGTGTAAAATTTTTAAAATGAAATTTAATAAAACTTTTTTAAGTGTTTTAGGGTTATTTGCTGGTCTTTCGCTATATGCGCAACAAGAGGTTAGCCGTCCAAAACTAGTAGTTGGTATCGTTGTCGATCAAATGCGATGGGATTATTTATATCGTTACCAAGATAGATATTCTACAGGAGGTTTCAATCGTATGTTAAACGAAGGTTTTAGCAACGAAAATACCTATATTCCTTATATACCTACTTATACAGCTATCGGTCATAGCACTATTTATACAGGTTCTGTGCCTGCTATTCACGGAATTGCTGGGAACGATTTTATCATTCAAGCAACAGGACAAGAAATGTATTGTACGCAAGATGATGCTGTAAATGGGGTTGGAACTTCATCAAAAGCAGGAAAAATGTCTCCAAAAAACTTGTTAACTTCTACAGTTACTGATCAATTAAAATTATCAACAAATTTCCGTTCAAAAGTATATGGAGTTTCGTTAAAAGATCGTGGAGGAATATTACCTGCAGGTCATTTTGCTGATGCTGCTTTTTGGTTTGATGGAGAATCTGGTAACTGGGTTTCGAGTACATTTTATATGAATGAGTTGCCAAAATGGTTACAAAAATTCAACGATAAAAAAGTTCCTGAAAAATATTTAGACAAATGGAACACACTTTATCCGATTGATACTTATGTACAAAGTGAAAAAGATGGAAATCCATATCGCGAAAATTATAAAGGATTAGATAAAATGCAATTTCCTTATGATTTGAAAGCGTTGAAAAAAGAAAATGGTTTAGGTTTGATTCGCTCTACTCCTTTCGGAAATTCGTTAACAAAAGATATCGCGATTGAAATTATTGATAACGAAAAATTAGGTCAAAATGAGAAAGGAATTACAGATTTTTTAGCGGTTAGTTTCTCTTCTACTGATTATGTTGGACATCAATTTTCTCCAAATACAATCGAAGCCGAAGATACTTATTTGCGTTTAGATAAAGACTTGGAACAATTATTTAATCACTTAGACCAAAAAGTTGGAAAAGGGCAATATTTAGTTTTCTTAACTGCAGATCATGGTGGAGCTCATAATCCTAAATATTTCCAAGATAAAAAAGGTAATGCAGGATACTTTCCAACTGGAGAAGTAAAAAAAGCATTAAATGCTAAATTACAAGAGAAATTCAAATCTACTGATATTGTACGCTCATTGACAAATTATCAGGTTCATTTGAATTATCAAACGATCGAACAAAATAAATTAGACGAAGAAGATATCAAAGAAGAAATCGTAAAGTTTATGCAAAAAGTTGATGGTGTTTCTTTCGTAGCTGATATGGATAAAATTGGAGAAGCTTCTATTCCTGCGATTATCAAAGAACGAATGGTTAACGGTTACAATCGTAAACGTAGCGGTGCTATTACTTATATTTTAGAACCACAATGGTACGGCGGAAAACAAAATGCTGGAGGAACAACACACGGAACTTGGGGGGCTTACGATGCTCACATTCCATTTGTTTTGATGGGTTGGGGTATAAAACATGGTAAAAATAATAACCGTGTTTATATGACAGATATCGCACCTACAGTTGCCGCTTTGCTACATATAGAAGAGCCAAACGGAAATATTGGCGAACCAGTTTCTGAAGTAACAAATCCAAAATAATCTTATAAAAGATAATTCTAAAAACGCAACTTAATTAGTTGCGTTTTTTTTTGTTTCTATAATTATTATTTACTCTATTTCAATTGTTTAAATTTTATAATTAAAGAAATTAACGATTAACATCTATAACATTATTTTGATAAATAATAAGCTCATATTATTGATAATGAGAAAAATATAAATAAGAGGGGGTAATGAGGGATTTGTTTTAAGAGGAAAATCAGCATTTTTCGTTGATTTGTAATAGAAGATAATTATACAAAATCATGAGAAATTATAGAACGTTATAATATTCCAAAAACAACATTGTATAAATGGATAATTTTTAATATTCTGCACAATATTAGTAAAAGAGTATAATTTTCTCCAATTAAATTAATAACTTTAATATTCTAAATACATCATAATGAAAAAGACTTTTTTAAGTAAATTAACTTTGACATTATTTTCTACCAACCTATTTTTTTTATTATCTCCACAACTAGATGCTTGCACAAGAGTTGTCTATAAAGGTCCAGAAAATACTGTAATCACAGCTCGTTCTATGGATTGGAAAGATGAAATTGATGCAAATATTTGGGTTTTTCCTAGAGGTATAGATCGATCTGGCAACGTTGGAAATGCTTCGGAAAAATGGACTTCAAAATACGGAAGTGTAATTGCAAGTGCTTGGGACATTGCGACAACAGATGGCATGAACGAAAAAGGACTTGTTGCGAATGTTTTGTGGTTAGTAGAAAGCCAGTATCCTCAATTTAATCCAAAAGGAACAAAGCCAGGTGTTACAATTGCAGCTTGGGCACAATATGTTTTAGATAATTATGCTACAGTAAAAGAAGCTGTAGATGATTTGAGAAAAGAAAAATTTGTAATTGTTTCTGACTACATTCCAGGTACTCAAAAATTTACAACTTTACATCTTTCAATTTCTGATGCAAATGGAGACAATGCAATTTTCGAATATGTAAACGGGAAATTAAAAATACACCATGATCCTTCTTATACAGTAATGACAAATTCTCCAGTTTTTGATGAGCAATTAGCAATTAATCAATATTGGAAAGGGATTCCAGGAACAATTATGTTACCAGGAACTAACAGAGCTGCTGATCGTTATGTAAGAGCATCATATTACATTAATGCAATTCCGCAAACCGCTGATACTCGCACTTCTACTGCAAGTGTTTTTAGTGTTATCAGAAATGTATCGGTTCCGTTAGGAATTTCTTCAGAAGCAGAACCTAACATATCGTCTACAAGATGGAGATCAGTTTCTGATCATAAAAATCTTGTTTATTACTTTGAAACTACAAAAACTCCAAATACATTTTGGGTTGATTTAAAGAAAATTGATTTTGGTAAAAATGCAAAAACAAAACGATTAAGCGTAAGTAAAAATGAAACGTATGCTGGCGAAACTTCACAACTTTTTAGTGATACAAAACCATTTACATTTGTTGGAATTTAGATCGAAAAATTAATCAATATTTTTCTTGCAAATAGTTCTAAATCAACATTCAATATGATTGCCAATAACAAACATTTTATATCTGCCTTTTTATTATTAGGATCTATTGTTTATGCTCAAAAATCAAATGATACAATTGATATTTCGATAAGACCTTACACTAGTTTGAGAGGTCATCTTGCTGTGCATGATAAAGTAATGGAGCTACAAGAAAATGCCTCTCGTGCTGGAATTGAAATTAATCTAAAAAAAGGAAATATTGCATTTGTAGCTGGTATTGAACTCCAAATAAATATGTTCAAAGGTAACTCGTCGTTTAATGTTGATGGAAATTTAGATAGTGATCTTTTGACAATTGTTTCAGAACAAAAACAACAAGTTTTTGGTAATCGCTTGGGTTACTTAGGTATTGATTTGTCTAAATATGGTAAAATAACATTTGGTAAACAATGGAGTGTTTACCGTGATGTTACAGCTTATACAGATCGTTTTAATGTATTTGGAGGACGCGCTTCTGCAACTTTTACAGGTGGAACAGATGGTGGTTTGCTAGGAACAGGACGAGCAGATCAATCAATAATTTATAGAAATAAAATTAAAGCTTTTCAATTTGGTGCTCAAATCCAAACAAAAGGTGGAAATGATGATAAGATTATTGATGGTTTTGGTTTTTCAGCTCAATTAGAATTAAATCAAAATATTAGTATTGGAGCTGCATTTAACCGTGCTTTTATAGCTCAAAACTTAATTGATGATAATCATATCTTAGGTTTATCAGGACATCCAACTTTTTATTCAATTGGTTTAAAATATACGAGTAAACAATTTGATGTTAGTCTACTTGGAATTTTACAGCAAAATGGTGATTTTATACCTATTTCATATCAATCTGAAAATACAATTAATCCTTCATATGTTTTTGATGCAAAAGGTTTTGAGACAGCGTTGAAATATAAACTAAATAAATTTTCAATTTTAGGAGGTTATAATTTATATGTTCCTGAAACAAAGAAATCTGTAGAAAATATAATCATTGATAAAAATTTCAGACGAAGTGATTTCATTACAGGATTAGAATATTATCCGATGAAATATGTACAATTATATACAGAACAGCGTATCTCTTTTGGTAAAAATTATATTGGTAAAAAAGAACAAAGTGTTTTTACATTGGGAATGAAACTAGATTTATCTAGACAATTTAATAAGAAACTTAACCTATAATAAAACCACAACTAACTTAACTTTTCTCTCTATCATTTGAAATAATTAATAAAACGAAACTTAAAAAATTATGTTTAACTTTTTTCAAAAAAGCACATTTTTAATTCTATTAGCATCAAGTACGCAAACTTTTGCTCAAGACTCAATTCAGCCAGATGATTCTTGGCATTTCAAAGTAGAGCCAAATATGATGTTGCCTCATATGAAAGGAAAAGCGAGTGTTTCTCGACTTCCGAATGTACATGTAAGTCAATCCCCTTCAGACTTTTTTGAGCATTTGAAATTTGCTGGAATGTTAATTTTTGAAGCCGAAAACAAAGATTGGGTGATTACATCTGATATTATTTATGCTTCTTTAGCTGCAAATGTTAAAAAAGACCCTTTAGTTTTGGATGGTAAATTAACAGCAAAACAATTCTCTTTTGAAGCAGGTTTATTGAGAAAAATTACACCTTGGCTAGAAGCTGGTATTAGTATGAACCTTGTAAATATTAAATCTGGATTTGATGTAAATCTAATCAATCCAGTTTCTTTAAAACCAATGCATTTAGATCGTAGTATTTCTAAAACTTGGGTAGATCCAATGTTAGTTGCAAGAACAAGAAGTTTACCAAACAAAAAGTTTTTGTATAATGTTTCTGGAGAAATTGGAGGATTTGGAATCGGCTCAAAATTAGCATGGCAATTAGAAGGATTGGCTGGTTATCAATTCTCTGATTTATTTTACGCAATGGCGGGCTATCAAATCATAAGTATGGACTACGAGAAAGGAAGTAACAATTCCAACTTTGTTTATGATATGGATATGTTTGGACCAATGATAAAAATTGGCTTTAACTTAAAATAATAACCTTAAAATAAATATATTATGAAAAAATTATTTGTATTATGTGCTTTTACAAGCATATTATTCACAGCTTGCGAAAAAAAGACTGAAAGTACTCCTGCCACTGAAAATAAATCATCACAAAAAATCGATGACTCCACTTCTCAATCTGCTTTAGATTGGGACGGAACTTATGAGGGCGTGATCCCTTGTGCTGATTGTGAAGGAATTAAAACAGAATTAACTTTAAATCAAGATAATACATATACCTTAACAGAGGAATATATCGACAAAAACCTAAAGGTTGAAAATCAAGGTAATATTACGTGGACTGATGATGGTAATTCAATTTCATTAAAAACAAAAGACGATGAATATAAACGTTATAAGGTTGGAGAGAATATTTTATTCCAATTAGATTTAGAAGGAAATGAAATTACTGGAGCTTTAGCACAAAATTATCAGTTAAAGAAAAAATAAATAAGATAGATAAGAAAACGTAACCAAAAATGGTTGCGTTTTTTTACTTTTATAAAAAATAAAACAGAAATGACTTTCAATTCACCAATCATATCAACACAAGAATTACATGATAATCTACATCTTAAAAATTTAATTATTTTAGATTGTACGATTGATAAAGTTGGACAATCAATAAAAGATCAAGAATTAAAATTAATTCCGAATTCTCTTTTCTTTGATTTGGAAGGAAAATTTTCTGATCATTCTTCGCAATTTCCTCATACATTTGTTGATGAAGAAACTTTTACAAAAGAAGCTCAAAATTTGGGCATTAATCAAGATTCTATCATCGTTTGTTATGATCGTTGGGGAGTTTATTCGAGTCCGAGAGTTTGGTGGATGTTCAAAGTAATGGGACACAATGAAATATATGTTTTAGATGGCGGATTACCTGTTTGGATGGATAATAATTTTGTCACAACTTCTACTTATTTTCTACCTACTATAAAAGGTGACTTTATTGCTGACTTTCAATCGAATTGGTTTGCTGATACACAAGTTATGTTAAATGCAATAAATGATGATTCAAAAATGATTATAGATGCTCGATCAGAAGGGCGTTTCAAGGGGACTTCTCCTGAGCCAAGACAAGGTTTACGAAGCGGACATATTCCAGCTTCTAAGAATTTATTTTTTGAAAATGTTTTGGCTGATACATCATATAAATCAAAAGAAAAACTGAAAGCAATTTTCGAAAAATTGACAGATTCATCCAAAGAAAATATTTTTTCGTGCGGTTCTGGTGTTACAGCTTCCATCCTAGCCTTGGCTTCGACAATTGCAGGTTTTGATAAGGTAAAAGTTTATGATGGTTCTTGGTCTGAATGGGGCGCTGACGAAAATTTACCGATTGAAAGATAGTTTAAAACTATTTTGCATGATTTACAAATCCGAGTAAAAAACTCGGATTTGTAAATTTTAAGCTAAATGTTTTTATTTTTTGGTAAGAAAACTTCCGCCATCATACAGCGAGCGCTTCCTCCTCCTAATTTTTCAATCAAATCTATCTTAACAGGTAATATTGGATTATAAGCCTCAATTTTAGAAATTTGTTCTTGATTAAGCGAATTATAAGCCGTTTGTGACATCACCAAATATGATTGTCCTAAACCTCCAACTTGCAACATATTGCCAGCAAATTGATGCACTTGTGCTTCTGTAATTGCAATTATTTCTTTTCCAGCTTCTAATAAATACTCACAAACTGTTTTCTTTTCTTTTTTATCATCGATAGAATCCAAACAAATAATCGCATACTTATCTGCAATACACATCATTACATTTGTATGATAAATTGGTTTGCGTTCTCCATTTACAGTTTGATTCGCATGAAAAATAACTGGCGTATATTCTAATTCCTCACAAAATTCAATCAATAAATCTTCATCAGTTCGTTGAGAAATACATGCATAAGCCAATTCATGCTCGCGATCAAGAATAATACTTCCTGTTCCTTCCAGGAAAATTTCGTCTTCTTCTGCCGATGTAAAATCAATCACATCATCAATATGAAAACCTTTTTCTTCCAACAAACTCAATACATCTTCTTCACGACGCTCTTGTCTCCTATTTTTTGCAAACATAGGATATAACACAACATTTCCGTTATCATGAAAAGAAATCCAATTGTTTGGGAAGATTGAATCTGGCGTATGCGGTGAAGCAGTATCTTTGATCGTGATAACATTTACACCTTTTGAACGCAAAGCAGAAACCATTCCTTGAAATTCTTCTAACGCTTCTTTCTGAATATCTTCTTGAGAATCTGTTGTTTCTGTTTGGAAATAATTGTTAACAGCCGTTTCTGGATTGTAATAAAAAGCTGTTGGCTCAACCATCAAAATAGTTGACGTATATTGTTTTTGTTTCATGTTATTTTCTGATTAATGGCATTGTAGAACATCTTAGTAAACCTCCCATTTTAGAAACTTCGCGGTAATTAATTCGTTCCACTTTTATGTTCCATACATTTTCTAAATGATCATTTAAACGTATAAAATTTTTCTCAGAAACAACAACTTCAGGAGAAATTGAAAACACATTTGGATTCATCCAATACATTTCTTCTTTTGTTACTTCGAATAAATTTTCTTTTCCAAAAATATCGACAATTTGCTGATATTCATTCTCAAATAAAAAGCCATCTTTGTAAATAATTGCTTTGTCTTTCCCAACAGGATTGAAAGTGCAATCTAAATGTAAAATTCCTTCATATGGATTTTCATCATTCTTTTTCAATTCAAAATCCAATACTTTTTTATTCGGAAATTTAGCTTTGATATACTTTACAAACTCAACATTTGTACGTCCTGTTTTATAATTTTTGAAATCTGCTTGTTTGTACGTTCCAACAAAAATATAATCGTTATACAAAATCACATCGCCACCTTCTACATAAACTTCTTCTGGTAATGCATTGATTTTATTTCCTTTGAATTGACGTTTTATTTCGCGATACGCTTGCAATTCTTCTAAACGATCTGGAATAATATTCGAGATAAAGAATTCATCATCAATAACAAAACCGACATCTCGAGAGAAAACTTGATTGCAATCTTCGATCAATGTTGGACGTAAAACTTCAACATTATATTTCTTCAAAACTTGTTCAAATTCTGACATTTCCGCAATCAAATCTTCTTCTTTTGGATAATCATTATTCTTTACGGTTTCATAAGATTTGGCATCGAACGTCTGATCAAGTGTTGGATTAGCTCCGTTAGATTCTGCTCGACCCAAGACTACAGTTTGCAGTTGAGCCGTTTCATTCTGTACATTTAATCGCATAATTTATTGTAGTTTTTAATTTTATGTTCCAAAAAAAATCCCGCAATAGCGAGATTTAATTTTGTATAAATATACATTTTATTTTTGAATTCCTAAAGCTTTCAAACCATTTACTGTTGCAATATTTGAAAGTTGTTCCACATCATAAAAGTGACAAGACTCTAGCATTACTCTCAATTCTGTAAGTAAATGACCATCAGAAAAAGGTTTATAAATATCATTAATATTATCTGTTCCGAAGGCAACGTTAATTCCTCTTGGAATCATTTCATCAACTGGCGTTACCGAGTTGTGCGAAGGCGCCAAACGCTCTGTACGATTGTGATCTATCCAAGCAGTTGGACAAGAAACAATGTGCATATCTGCTTTTTTAATTAAATCATATAATTCGTAACGATATTTTCTTGGATGAGCCGCTACAGAAATTGAGTGAACCGCAGAAACTTTTCCTTGCATTCCGTGTTCAATCGTTTTCAAAGCTAATTGTTCCGTTTCTTTTTCTTCGTCTGTGTTAAATTGATCAACATGAACGTGAACCAATTTATTTTTTGCTTTTGCAGTTGATAATAAAATATCTAAATGCTCATCTTCTCGACCGAAATCTTTTGCAGGTAAACCTCCGATAATATCCACAAAATCAGAAGACATATCAAACCATTCGCGCGCTTTTGGATCGATAACTCCTTTCAGTACTTGATTTGCAAAACGCATTTCGATGTCTTTTCCGTAATTATCTTTTAAGCGTTGAGCAGCTTGTATACTACGATCTTCAATCACTTCATCCGCATCAATAAAAGAACCAATTGCTTGACAACCTTGCTCTAACATGAAATTAATCGCTTTTTCCATTCGGAAATAAATATCATCAACAGATGAATTACGTTTCATATCATCAACTAAATGCCATTTTTCTTTTAAGTAAGAATTTGATAATGCGAAAGTGTCCGAAGTCAATGAATAAGCTCTATCTAAGTGTGAATGCGTATTAACCCAACCTCCTTTTTCGTTGATTTTTTCAAGTACTTCTTCAATTGGATTATAGTTCTGTTTGTTCATCGTGAGTTTGTTTGTTTTCGGGATGTAAAATTAACAAGATTATTCAATAGAAATGAAGCGATATTATCAAAAAGATTTCTGTAACTTTGTGCCTTTGTTAGTAACATGAGCAAGCAAAAAAAATCCAACAATAGTTGGACTTTTTTGTTTGTTTATTTTTTTTAAGAAAAAGTTCTATTTTACCATCTGGATATTTTGAATTAGGCTTTGTAAATTTTAAATCATCTACTAAATCCATATTTACTGCAATAAAACTTGCATAATCAACATCTTTTCCGTCAATTGAATAACCTATTTTTAAATCTTTTTTTGGTTAAGAAATGATTAATTTAGAATTTTTAATTCCAGGAATTGTATCATTCAAAGTTTTAGATTGTGCAAAACTCAACAATGGAAGAAATAAAAAAGCTAATAGTAATTTTTTCATATCATTAATATTTGTTCCATAATTTCTCAAACTTTTATGTTATGATTCTTTCTCTTTTTTGGAAACAATATCAATTTTTCCGTTTGGATATTTTTTATCTGTTTTGATTACTGTAATATATTTAATTTCATCTGGACTCATTTTCGTAAAAATACTTTTATCAACTCTCTCTCCATCAATAAAAATTGCAGGTCTACTATTTTCATATTCAGAAATAGATATAGAACTTGGTACAATTCTATTTAAAACTTTTTCATTTGAATTTTCTTGTGCAAAACTCAACATTGGAAGAAATGCAAAAGCTAATAATATTTTTTTCATAAATCGTTAATTTATATAAAGTTAATTAAATATTTTATAAAAACTAATTTTTGTATGTTCGTTTTACAGATTGAATTCCTTCAATATTTTTCATTTCCATCATGATTTTTTCTAATTCGGCTTTATTTTTAACTGAAACTGTAATCTTTCCATCAAAAATACCTGCATCCTCAGATAAATTAATACTATGCATGTTCAACGAGTTATTTTTTGAAATAACTAACGTAATATCACTCACCATTCCAGCTCGATCCAAACCTTGTAACTCAATCAACGCTTTAAATTCTTGTTGAGAAGAATCAATCCATTTCGCTTTTATAATTCTGTACGCATAATTTGCTTGTAACGAAACTGAGTTTGGACAATCTACCTTATGTACTTTTATTCCTTTTGAAACTGTGATAAAACCATATACTTTGTCACCCGGAATTGGATTACAACAACTCGCTAATTCATAATCTAAACGCTCTTCATCATTCCCAAAAACAAGACTATCTAATTTCGTTTTGTCGATAGAAATATTATCTTTTTTAGTTGTATTGAATGTTGATTTTCTGAAACGGTTAATCAATCCTGTGAAACCAGTATTTCGTTCTGCAAATTTACGTAAATCATTGTTGTCAATAATTCCCATTGCAACATTATAAAATACATCTTGACTCGAACTTAACTTAAAGTATTGCTGTAACTGATTAATCGTATTTTCACTAAAATCAACCTTTAAATGTCTTAATTTACGTTGAATAATTTCTTTTCCATCTTCTGCAACTTTACGTTTATCTGAGTTTAAAGAAGCTTTAATTTTACTTCTCGCTTTACTCGTTACAACATATTCTAACCACTCTAATTTTGGTTTTTGTTGTGTTGATGTAATGATTTCTACTTGATCACCACTTTGCAATTGATGCGACAGCGGATACAATTTTCCATTCACTTTTGCACCCAAACAATGGTCACCAACATTGGTGTGAATAGAGTAAGCAAAATCCAACGAACTCGCTCCTTTTGGTAACGAATGCAAGTCTCCTTTTGGCGTAAAAACATAAATCTCTTTGGAGTACAAATTGAACTTGAAATTATCCATAAACTCAATCGCATCCTTAGTATCTTCTTGCTCCAACATTTCACGAACTTGATGAATCCATTCATCAACTTTCGTTTCGTCGTCCGATATATTTTCTTTGTATTTATAATGTGCTGCGATACCCATTTCGGCAACTTCGTCCATTCTTTCGGAACGAATTTGTACTTCTACCCAACGCGCTTGTGGTCCCATAACCGTTACGTGAAGCGATTCATAACCAGTAGTTTTGGGTTGAGAAATCCAGTCGCGCATACGTTTTGGATTTGGAATAAATAAATCCGTCACCAACGAATAAATTTTCCAAGCTAAGAATTTTTCATTCTTTTTATCTGAACGATAAATTACACGAATCGCAAACAAATCAAAAACTTCCTCGAAAGGAATTCCTTGATTAATCATTTTTCGATAAATTGAATTGATTGATTTTGAACGACCTTTGATCTCAAATTCTAAACCTTCGGCTTCAAGTTTTTCTGAAATAGTCTTACAGAAATCATCAATGTATTTTTTTCTTTCGGCTTCAGTTTCTGTTAATTTATGTTCAATATTAAAATATGCATCTGGTTTAGTGTATTTCAAACTCAAATCTTCTAGTTCAGATTTGATGTTATACAATCCCATTCTGTGAGCCAAAGGCGCATATATAAAAATAGTTTCGGATGCTATTTTTAACTGTTTATCCTCTCGCATACTTTCTAACGTACGCATATTGTGTAAACGATCGGCAATTTTGATCAAAATCACACGCACATCTTCAGATAAAGTCAGTAATAATTTTTTATAATTTTCAGATTGTATCGAAACATCTTGTTTATTTAAGACAGCAATTTTTGTTAATCCATCTATAATTTTTGCAATCTTTTTTCCAAAAAGTTTCTCAATATCTTCTAACGTATATTCAGTATCTTCTACTACATCATGCATTAAAGCCGCAGAAATTGATGTAGCACCAAGCCCAATTTCGTCAGCAACAATTTTGGCAACAGCAATCGGATGATAGATATATGGCTCGCCTGTTTTTCTACGCTGATCTTTATGCGCATCAACAGCCAAATCAAAAGCTTTACGAATCAACTTTTTATCTTCATCTGATAAAGTGACATATGTATTTTGAAGCATCTCTTTATAACGTCTCGTTATCTCAATGTTCTCTCTCTCTAATTGTTCGTCTGTAATAACATGAGGCGTATCCATCTTTCTTATGTTTTTGTTGATTTAGAAAAAAGCTTTAATTCCCTTTATTTATCTGCTTTCTTCGAAGGATTAAATATACAATATTTTATTTTTTATTGACTATAATATTCAACTGATTTTATCACGTTTTTTAAGTCTTTATTTTTAATCAATCTAATTTATAACGTACTTTTTACACTATTAATTTAATAATAAAAGTTGATTAATATAATCTGATTTTATCAATTTACAATTATATACTACTTTTTATTGTATAGTTGATAAATAATTAACTGTCCTAAAACAAACATTTTAAACTTTATTATTAATTCTAAACATTTTTCTAACTTAACAAAACAAATAAAACACAGCACACACATAAATGGATTACAAAACTTTATACTCAAAAAGTATTGAAGAACCTGAACTTTTTTGGAAAGAAGAAGCGCAGAAATTAGCATGGTCAACTTACCCTGAACAAATCTTAAAACAAAATGAAAACGGATATTATTCGTGGTTTGTTGACGGAAAAATAAATATGAGCCGTTTGGCTTTGGAGGAAAATATAAAAGCTGGACGCGGAGAACAATTTGCTTTAATTTACGATTCTCCTGTTACAGAAGTTGTTCAAAAAATTACGTACAATCAGCTTTTAGAAAAAGTAAGTCGTTTTGCAGGAGGTCTTACATCCTTAGGATTATCAAAAGGTGATACAGCAATTATTTATATGCCTATGATTCCAGAAGCAATTGTTGCGATGCTTGCTTGTGCGAGAATTGGTGTAATACATTCTGTTGTTTTTGGAGGTTTTGCAGCGCCAGAATTAGCTATTCGTATTGATGATGCTCAACCTGATGTTATTATTTCTGCGTCTTATGGAGTAGAAATTAATCGTCAAATCAACTATAAACCATTGATTGATGAAGCAATTGAATTAACACTTTACAAACCAAAAAACATTGTCATTTTTGAACGTCCAAATCACACCGATGATTTATCAGCAGAAAACGTTCATACCTATGATGAAATGTATCAACATCAACCTATAGAACCTATCGAAGTTCCAAGTACACATCCATTATATATTTTGTATACTTCTGGAACAACTTCTACGCCAAAAGGTGTCGTACGCGATACAGGAGGTTATGCAACTGCACTAAATTCGACAATGAACTATTTTTATGATTTAGAACCAGGTGATACAATTCTTACTGCAAGTGATATTGGTTGGGTTGTTGGACATTCCTATATCGTTTATGCGCCGTTAATTTATGGTGTTACAACGGTTATTTATGAAGGAAAACCAATCAAAACTCCTGACGCTGGAGCTTTTTGGAGAATGGTTGAAGAACATAAAATCAAAAATGTTTTCACAGCTCCAACAGCAATTCGAGCAATTCGAAAAGAAGATCCAGAAGGAAAATTATTCCAAAAATACGATACGTCAAGTCTGAAACGTTTATTCTTAGCAGGAGAACGTTGTGATACATCTACTTATTATTGGTTAAAAGAAATTTCAAAATTACCCGTTATTGATCATTGGTGGCAGACAGAAAGCGGCTGGCCAATGTTAGGAATTTGTGTTGGAATCGAAAATATAATGCCTGAACCTGGCGCAGCTGGATTACCTGTTTTTGGGTATAATATAAAAATTGTAAATGAAGAAGGACAAGAAAATGATATACGAGAGGAAGGTTCTATCGTGATTCAGCTTCCACTTCCTCCTGGTTGTATGACAAGTTTATGGCGAAATGAACACCGATTTATAAAAGGTTATTTTCAACAATTTCCGAATCATTATTTAACTGGTGACGGAGGTTTTAGAGATGAAAATGGTTTTGTATTTATTACAGGTCGAACTGATGATATTATTAATGTCGCTGGTCATAGGTTAAGTACTGCAACAATGGAAGAATTGGTTTCTTCTCATCCTGATATTACAGAATGTGCGGTTGTGGGAATTAAAGATGAATTGAAAGGTCAAATTCCAATAGGTTTGATTGTTACAAAAGAAAACGCATCAAAATCGGAAGAAGAAATCGAAAAAGATTTGATTGCTTTATTACGCAAAGAAATTGGCGGAATTGCCTGTTTCAAAACATCTATAATAGTTAACAGACTACCAAAAACACGAAGCGGAAAAATATTACGCAAAACTTTATCTCAAATTGCAGACGGAACACCATTCACAATTCCATCTACAATTGATGATGCTACAGTTTTAGATGAATTAATTCACGAATTTTCAAGAAGAAACGTAGGTCTAGCCTTTGCGATTTCGTCAATATAATCCATTTTATTCATTCACTATTTCAAAAGCAGTAATTCCTACTATTACTGCTTTTTTTATTCATTTTTACATAAATTTGAATTAGAAATATCATTCAATGCCAAATCAATCCAAATCATTAGAAGATGTGCACGAAAGTGTTCAAATCAAAAAAGGAAAGTTTAGAAAAATCCTAAGTTTTTTTGGACCTGCCTACTTAATAAGCGTTGGTTACATGGATCCGGGAAACTGGGCAACCGATTTAGCAGGCGGCAGCCAATTTGGTTATACTTTGATTTGGGTTTTATTGATGAGTAACATAATGGCTTTGTTATTACAAAGTTTATGTACACGTTTGGGAATTGTTCGACGAAAAGATTTGGCGCAATGTAACCGAGAAACTTATCCGAAAGGAATGAATCTCATCTTGTATATTTTAGCCGAAATAGCTATTGCAGCTTGTGATTTAGCAGAAATTTTGGGAATGGCAATTGGTCTAAATTTACTTTTTGGAATAGATTTGATCTATGGTGTTTTAATCAGTTTCTTAGACACTTTTCTCCTACTTTATCTTCAAAAATTAGGCATGCGAAAAATGGAACTTTTCATTGTTGGTTTAATCACGATGATTGGTTTATGTTTTTTAACCGAAATGTTTTTAGCAAAACCAGATTTTGGAGAAGTTGCAAAAGGATTTATTCCATCTATTCCAAATAGCGCTGCATTGTATATCAGCATTGGTATTATCGGCGCAACTGTAATGCCGCATAATCTTTATTTACATTCTGCACTCGTCCAAACGCGGCAAATAAAACGCGATGATTTTTCAATCAAAAAAGCCTTCAAATATAACTTTTGGGATAGCGCAATTGCTCTGAATTTAGCCTTCTTTGTCAATGCTGCAATCTTAATTTTAGCTTCATCCGTATTCCATAAAAACGGCTATCACGATGTTGCAGAACTGAGCGATGCTTATAGATTATTGGGGACAACTTTAGGAACAGATTTGGCTCCAAAATTATTCGCAGTTGCTTTAATTTTAGCTGGACAAAGCTCTACAGTTACAGGAACTTTAGCTGGACAAATTGTGATGGAAGGATATTTACATCTACGTATTAATCCTGTTTTGAGAAGAATTTTGACACGATTATTAGCCGTAGTTCCAGCAGTTGTAGTCATTCTTATTTTTGGAGAAAAAGAAGTCGGTTCTTTACTAATTTTCAGTCAAGTTATCCTAAGTATGCAATTGGCTTTTGCGGTAATTCCGTTGATTCATTTTGTGAGTGATAAAGCGAAAATGGGGAATTTTGCAATCAATACAACAACCAAATTTTTTGCATGGACAATCGCTTTTATTATTTCATTTCTGAATGCGCAATTGGTGTATGAAGAAGTTAATAAATGGATGGCAAATAGTGAATCTTACACTTTAAATATTTTTCTTATAGCGTTAGAAATAGGACTTTTAGTTTTATTATTGCTGACATTTTTTATTCCAATTATGTTGAAGAAAAATGAAGAACATCAAAAGGAAATTCATGAACCATTTGAGAAGTTTACGTTAGAAGAAATTTCGAATCAACATTTCAAAAAGATTGTTGTTGCGTTAGATTTTTCGAAAACGGATAGAAAAGTGATTAATTATGCGACACAATTAGCTACTACAGAATCTACCATTATTTTGGTTCATATTGTCGAAAGTGCTTCTGCAAAATACACGGGAGAGCGTACGAATGATGAAGAATCTCTGTCAGATTTGAAACGTTTAGAACAATATGCAGAGATCATTCGACCTTTGTTTAATGAAACTAAAATCGAATTAGGTTACAATAATCGAATCAATTCAATTGCTGAAATTTGTAAACGAAATCAAGCAGATTTGTTGATTGTTGGTTCGCACGGACACCGAGGTTTTATGGATTTTATTTTTGGAGAAACGATTAATAAATTAAGGCATCGCGTTAATATTCCGGTCTTTATTGCAAAATAATAAAAAGCCATTCAGAATTTTTCTGAATGGCTTTTTGATTAGATTAAAATATAAAAATTATTTGATCGATAATAATTCAATCATTTCTTTATTTTCTTGTAAAATAGCATGATCTAAAGCAGTTTTACCATTGTTATCTTTAATGTTTAAATCTGCACCAGCTTCGATTAGTTTTTTGGCAATTTCGTTTTGACCAAATGTTACAGCAAAAATCAAAACAGAAGCTCCATTAAAATTCACTTGATTAACATCAGCCTTATTCGCAATTAGTAAATTTACCATTTCAGGAAATCCTCTAAAGGCGGCTCCCATCAACGCATTGTTTCCAGATAAATCTTGCGCATTAGGATTTGCTTCTTTTGATAATAATACTTTCGCAGCGTCTGAACTGTTATTATAAATCGCTAAAATTAAAGGTGTAAATCCACGTTGATTTGCTTCATTTACATGCTTTCCATTAGAAATTAACTCTTCTATTTGCTTCACATTATTTTCTCTCGCCGCACTAAACAAATCTTGTGTATAAATAGATGAAAAACTGAATAGAAATAAGGCTAAAAATATATACTTTTTCATGATAATATTGATTTTATGAAAGTCATGGAGTCGAACTCTATCGACTCCAAACCAATAGAAATTATTTTGGTAAATATTGCTTTACATTGTTCATAGAAGTATTTGTAGCCTTCATCAAACGTGTTCCATATTCTGTATTTGCTTGGTAAAAATGTGCAATCATTTTATGAACAATTACTTTATTTTTAACCGATTTTAAAGCTCCAGATAAATTTTTGATTAATTTATCTTGATCTTTTTTAGAGAATGATTTGTACAAATCTCCAGCTTGTACAAAGTTATTTTCCTTTATCAATGACATGCTGAGTTGTTATAGCTCCTGCAGGAAAAAAAGATTTTGAATATTTGAATTTTGCATTATCTACAACCTCAGGAAGATTAGTTGAAGGTTGATAATTTACATCACCTTTTTGCTCACGGATCGACATATATCCGTCTTGATTATATGTTTTTACACTTTTTTTAGTGCATTAACAGGAATTTGTTAGAAATTACCCGTTAAACGATGACGTTGCGTATCAGAATAGGAAAACATACGACCTTGTAACAATTTATCTTCAGAAGCTTCAATTCCTGGAACCAACGTAGCTGGAGCAAATGCTGCTTGTTCAACTTGTTGAAAATAATTCGTTGGATTCTCATTCAATGTCATTGTTCCAACTTTAACTAATTTTGCAACAGATTTTGGCCAAATTTTCGTTACATCAACAGGATTGAAATCTAATTTATCAAAATCTTATCGTTTCAATAATTGAACATATAAATCCCATTTCGGAAAGTTTCCTTTGTCGATTTCATTACGTAAATCTTATGTTGCATGTTCTATTTCAGTCTATTGAATTTTATTCGCATCTTCTTGTGTTAAATTTTTCGTTTCTTGTTAAGGTAACCATTTGTATTTCACATAAGTTACTTCACCTTTTGCATTTACCCATTTGTAAGCATGTACACCATTTCCTTCCATTTGACGAAAATTTGCAGGAATTCCGTAATCTGAAAACAATCACGTTAAGATATGCGTGGACTCTGGTAAATTAGAGAAAAAATCAAATACACGATTTGGATCAGATGCGCCATTTGTTACAGGAGATGGCCTGAAAGCATGTACCATATCTTGGAATTTGATCGCATCCCGAATAAAGAAAACAGGTAAATTGTTTCCAACTAAATCGTAATTTCCTTGTTCTGTGTAAAATTTCACAGCAAATCCACGTGGATCACGATAAGTTTCTGGTGAACCTTGTTGATGCGTTACAGTTGAAAAACGTACAAATAATGGTGTTTTTTTACCAGCTGTAGACAAGAAATCAGCCATCGTTACATCAGAAAAATCTTTATCAGCTACAAATTCTCCAAAAGCTCCAGCTCCACGCGCATGAACAACACGTTCTGGAATACGTTCGCGATCAAATGTTGCTAATTTTTCAATTAAATGAATATCTTCTAGTAAAACTTGTCCGTTATTTCCAATTGTTTTAGAATTTTGATTTTCTCCAAGTGGAGCGCCTGTGTTTGTTGTTAATTGTTGCGCAAATCCAATCGTAGAAAGGAATGCTAAACTTAATACTAAACTTCTTTTGATTATAATTATAGTTTTATTCTTTATTTATCATTTTAAGACAGAGCAAAACTAAACCGGATACAATTATAAATCAAATCTATAAAAACTATGAGATATAATTAATTTTTATAATAATTACAATTCAATTATTTATATGGAAGAAAAAGGTGATATATTATTTCGCAATAAATGAATAAATAAAAATGATAAAGAAGTTTAGAAATAAAAAAAACCGCTTATTTAGCGGTTTTGAGAGATATTATTTAATTTTTTCTAAATCGTTGAAAAGACATAGAAGGTTTAATTTTTATCGATTCATTAGCGATTAATACCATTAAATTCAAGTGTTGATTAAATTTCCATAAAGAGTTTCCTTCAACCTCTATTCCTTGTGGAGTTCTGATAAGTTCTAAATTTGTGTACATCATAATCTATAATTTTTTGGTTGACGCTAATATTGTGTTAAAAACAATTTTTAATGTTAATTTCATTTAACACAACTGATAAAATTAAAAGTTTCTAATAAAATTCAGTATTTTGTATTTGTTTTTTAATAAACATAAATTATACCAAAAAATATACAAATGGTTTCCTTCATGTTAAATTTTAAGAAATTTGACTCCAGCCAACTTTATCTTTATGATTTTCAATAAAATATTTTTTTGTTGGCTCATAAATCGAAGAAGAAAGTGTTGGATCTTGTGAAAGAATAGCTTCTACACATTTTCTTGCAGCATACAAAACCTCTTTATCTTTCGCTAAATCAGCAATTTTAAGATTGAGAACTCCACTTTGTTGCGTTCCCATCATATCACCAGGACCACGCAATTCCAAGTCTACTTCCGCTACCTGAAAACCATCATTGGTTTCACACATTGTCTGAATTCTACGTTTCGATACTTCATTCAATTTCCCTCCCGTCATCAAAATACAATACGATTGTTCCGCTCCACGACCTACACGGCCACGAAGTTGATGTAATTGAGAAAGTCCAAAACGTTCAGAATTTTCAATAATCATAACAGAAGCATTTGGGACATTAACACCTACTTCTATCACAGTTGTCGCAACTAAAATCTGGGTTTCATTATTTTTGAAACGATTCATTTCAAATTCTTTATCAGCAGGTTTTTGACGACCATGCACAATACTTATCGCATATTCTGGCAACGGAAAAGCACGAGAAATACTTTCGTAGCCATCCATCAAATCTTTCAATTCTAACTTTGCAGATTCTTCAATTAATGGATAAACCACATAAATTTGACGACCTTTCGCAATTTCATCTTTCATAAATTTGAAAACACTCAAACGATGTGCATCAGTTTTATGAAGCGTTTTAATAGGTTTTCGTCCTTTTGGTAATTCATCGATCACCGAAACATCCAAATCGCCATACATTGTCATCGAAAGTGTACGTGGAATTGGCGTGGCTGTCATCACTAAAATATGTGGTGGAAGTTTAGCTTTTCTCCAAATTTTTGCACGTTGAGCGACTCCAAAACGATGTTGTTCATCAATAATAGCTAATGCCAAATTCTGAAAAATCACATTATCTTCTAACAATGCATGCGTCCCAATAATGATTTTAAGGTTTCCATTTTCAAGGTTTTCTAAAATAGGTTGACGTTTTTTCTTTGTCACTGAACCCGTTAATAATTCAACCGAAATATCCAAACCATTCAGCAATTCTGTAATGCTTTCGTAATGTTGTTGTGCAAGAATTTCGGTTGGCGCAATTAAAGCCGCCTGAAAACCATTGTCAACTGCAATCAATATCGTTAACAACGCAACCATCGTTTTTCCAGAACCAACATCACCTTGCAACAAACGATTCATTTGCGCAGGTTGACGAAGATCAAAACGAATTTCTTTTATCACTCTTTTTTGTGCATTTGTCAATTCAAAAGGTAAATATTCATTGTAAAATGTATTGAAATAACGACCAATTTCTGGAAAAGGATTACTTCTATTCTTTTGTTTATTGACTGCTTTTTGAGAGAGATTAGCAAGATTTAGAAAGAAAAATTCTTCAAATTTTAGACGTCGAATTGCCGCATTTAATTCTGTTACATCTTTTGGAAAATGAATTGCTTTTAAGGCTTCATTTCTTCCAACTAATTTATAATGATCGAGAACATTTAATGGTAAATTCTCAGGAATATCATTATTTTCAGCAAAAAGATTCATCATCATTTTCTGAAGAACACGATTCGTTATTCCTTTTTTTGTCAACTTTTCGGTACTCGGATAAACTGGAAATAATCCAAGCGGAATATTTTTAGCGTCTTCAACTAATTCAATTTCAGGATGTGTAATACTAAAATTATTATTGAACACATTTGGTTTTCCGTAAATCACAACTTCTTTGAAAAGATCATTTCTTAATTTCTCCTTTTGCCAAGAAGAAACTTTAAACCAAACTAATTCTAAAGTTCCAGTTCCATCTTGAAATTTCCCAACTAAACGTTTTACTTTTCCTTGGTTAATTTCTTCTAAACTAACAATTTTACCTTTCAATTGTATTTCGGCTGCTGTTGATGAAATTTCTGAAATTTTATAGAATTTCGATTTATCAACATAACGAAAAGGAAAATGCTGTATCAAATCTTCGTATCTAAAAATTCTGAATTCACTTTGCAGTGTTTTAGCACGCTCAGGTCCAGCACCTTTTAAATATTCTATTGTTTTTTTTAATGGATTTTGATACATTTTTCTACTTTCGAAAGTCGCAATTTACCAAATTTTAACGATAAACAATGTCATCATTGTTACAAAATAAGCTCGTAGAATTGCTTTATATTTGTAACAAATTAGAATCAAATGAATTTAACAGAATACATCAACAAAGGTTTATCATACGAAGATTATATCACACGCGTTGAAGATGATTTGGAAAACGAAATCGAAAACGATGATCCGAAAGAATATGTACAATATTATGCTTTGGGATTGCAACGCATGAACAGAATTTTTAAAACATTCAGTTTAAATCCTGCTCAAGAAATACGCGTTAAATCAACTACAAATAATTTAAAATTATTAGTAATTACAGAAGGTTGGTGTGGAGATGCATCTCAAATTTTACCTGTTGTGGAGAAATTGGCAAATGCACTTCAAGTTTCGACGCATTATGTTTTACGTGATGAAAACATGGAGTTGATGGAAAAATACAAAACAAATGGTGCAGCTTCTATTCCGATTATTATTGGAGTGAATGATGAAAATGAAGAAGCTTTCCGTTTTGGTCCTCGTCCACAAGCTGGAATGGAAATGTTGGCGCGTTTCAAAAGTAATCCTGATACGTATTCAGCAGATGATTTTCACGAAGATTTACAAAAATATTACAACAATAATAAAGGTGAAGATATTGTAAATGAAATTTTAGATTTGATTGACGAAAACATCGGTAATTAATCATTTTTTTCTATTTGTTCAACTTGATATTTGTTCGCATCTTTGTGTAAGATTTTATTGAAAAAGAAAAATGAAAGGAAATAAGCAAATTATTTTTGCCATCGTTGTAGTTGTCGCTTTAGTCGCTATTATGTTTACGCCAATTGGTACATTTTTTAAAAGTAAAATGGAAGATAATAGCCACGTTGCTGGTTCTGATATAGAATTAACAGAAAGTGATTATGATATTGATTTAATTGGTCATAACGGCGCTGCGAATACAAACTTGATTGATTTCAAGAAAAGTGGTGAAGTTGTTTTCCTAAATTTTTGGGGAAGCTGGTGTCCTCCTTGTGTTGCAGAAATGCCAACAATTCAGAAATTGTATGAAGCAAAAGGACAAAAAGTAAAATTTGTATTGATTGCTATTCAGGATAAACCGACAGTTTTTAATCCTTTTTTGCAAAAAAATAATTATACAATGCCAGTTTATGAGCCAAATAGTCCAATTTCGAATAATATGTTACCAAAGGTTTTTCCAACAACTTATATCTTAAATAAAAAAGGTGAAGTTGTGTTGAAAGAAACAAAAACGAGAGATTGGAACGATAAAGAAATTAATGATTTATTAGATAAATTAATCGCTGAATAATTTCATTCAAAAAGATAAAAAACCGTTATTAAATGATTAATAACGGTTTTTTTTATATCTGTAATTTAATTTTCTCTCATCAATGCTAATTGCAATAAAGCAGTTGTTGTATTTTGATTACGTGTAGTAGCACTTACATTAAATAGATTTTCGAAAAAATTATTGGTCAATTTTGTTTTTCCGTAACCAGAAGGACAATACAAATAAACGACATCATCAGCAATAAAATATTGTTCATCTTCAGTTTTCGAATTTTCAACTTTTTCAGTATTTATTTCCTCAGGTTTATTGGCTAAAAATGTATAATGCAAAAACTCTTTATCGATGCTAAAATCCTTTAAGAATGGATTATTTTCGATGATGTTTTTTAATTTTTCGATGGTTAAAATCAAAATTGGAACTTCAAAAGATAAACTTTCTACAATTTTATCGTGAATTAAATCTCCAATTTCTTTGATATCAGTCAAATTTGTCGAAAAAACTGCATTTCCACTTTGCACGTAAGTGGTAACATTTTCCAGTCTAAGTTCCTCTAAAAGTTTGGTTAAAACATCCATTTTGATGATTTTTTTACCACTCACATTTATACCTCTCAGAATTGCAATAAAAGTATTCATAAAACTATCTCTATTTACGAGAAACTTTGTTTAAAATTATGAAAATAAATATAATAGAAATTTTAAAACAAATCCCTAATTGTTACGATAATTTTGATAAATTAGCATCATTCTGAATAATAAAAAAACTAATAAAACCTATGACTACAAACAGATTAGAAGCTTTTAGCGATGGCGTTCTTGCAATTATTATTACCATTATGGTTTTGGATCTGAAAGTTCCGCTTGGAGATGATATAATGAGTTTGAAACCTTATATCCCAAAATTTCTGAATTATTTGTTCAGTTTTATTTATGTTGGAATTTATTGGAACAATCATCATCATCTTTTTCAGGCGATTGAGAAAGTAAATGGCGGAATTTTATGGAGTAATTTGCACTTGCTTTTTTGGTTGTCTTTATTACCAGTTTCCACAGGTTGGATGGGCGAAAATTACGACTCAACTTTTCCAGTTGCTTTTTATGGATTTGTCTTATTTATGAGCAGTGTAGCATTTATGATTATTGAAAAAATCGCTGTAAAACAAGAAGGAAAAGAATCAATAATTGGGAAATCTGTGAGTAGAAGTTTTAAAGAAATTTCTTCGAGTATTGGTTATTTGGCTGGAATCGGAATTTCATTTGTAAAACCAGAAATTGGTATTGTCATTTATGCTTTAATTGCTTTACTATGGCTAATTCCAGATAGAAGAATTGAAAAATCGATGCGATAATTATTGATAATTTTCCACAGAATCAATTAATTTTTGAAGAAGATTAGATGTAGAATCTTCTTCAAAATTTTTAAAAGATTGTCCTAACCATAAATTAGTAAACGCTGTATTTTCGTTCAATTTAGAAGCATTTCTCAACGGATTTGTTAATTTATTTTGATAAGGATAAGGTAAAACAAACTCAGAGTTTTCAAATAAATGAATAAATTCATTCTCAATTCCTCGTGCATATCTTCCAGAAAAACTTTTCGTCAAGATAATTTCACTTTCCCTTACATTTTTTAATCGTTCTTTTTCGAAGGATTTTAAAGCACTTTCATTGGAACACAAAAACAAACTACCAATCTGAAAAGCATCTGCACCCAATTGTTTAGCAGCCAAAAGTGTTTTCGTATCATAAATTCCACCAGCAAAAATCAACGGCTTTTTTACAACATCCTTTACTTGCGAAAACAATGAAAAGCCACCAATTTGAGGCAAAATATCTGGATTAAATGTTCCACGATGCCCACCTGCTTCAATTCCTTGTACACAAATCACATCAATATTCGATTTTTCCAATTGTATCGCTTCTTCCAGCGTTGTACAAGTCCCTATTAATGTCACATGATGTTCTTTAAGACGATTAATAGAATTATCGTCAAAATTGCCAAAAGTGAAACTCAAGATTTTGCACTTTTCTTGTAAAATTACTTCTATTTGTTCCTTATAACCATTTGGTTTTACAGCTTCAATCTCAGGAAAAACGATATCAAAGTTTTGTAGACGCGCAAGCTCAATTAACTTATTTTTTGTTGCATTATACTTTTGCTTTAATTCTGGTGTGATTTCAGGAATATCGTTCGCAAAAATATTGATAGCAAAAGGTTTATTCGTTAATTTTTTGGTTTGATAAATTCGCTTCAATGAATTTTCTGCATCCAAATCAGCAATTGGCAAAGAACCTAAACAGTTACAATTACTTGCTGCAGCAACCATTTCTGATGTCGTTACTCCAAACATTGGCGCTTGAATAATCGGATATTTTACGCCAAATAATGCTGTTAGTTCATTTTGCCAAATCATCTTTTTTTACTTTAAATTTTCTTTCAATTTAGGCATAAAAACTTTTATCGCAGGAAGTAAATCCTCAAAAATTGGATTGTTTTTATTCTTCATAACCACTTCCAAAAACAACTTTAAACCTATTGCAAATTCTACTGATTGATTTTCATTTTCGAACGGATTTTTAGATTTTATCATTTCAATAATCTTAAAAATCTCATCATGATTCATAAAATCTAAAACGATTGGAGCCTGTAATGGTGCATCTTTGTCTAATAATTCGGTCTGTTCTAACGTTAATTTGTAGTGATTTCCTTTCTTTGTCATATATCTAATTTTTCCAAAAGTAACAGATTAGAATTATCAAAAATTAAAATGATTATTCGTTTAATTGATTGATTAAATCAATAATATTTATTCAAAAAAAGAGTCACATTTCTGCAACTCTCTTTTGTTATTTATCAACTCCTTGATTTACTTGCTTATGACGTTCATTCATTGCTTTCATTTCCGCCATAAATTCTTTGTCTGTCACAACTTTTCCCTTTGTTGGCAAAGTAATCACAATATCTTTATCTAAAACTTCGATTTCTTTCATTGTAAAAATAGCCTTGAACTCATCTTCTGACATTTCTGCTTTCACAATCAATCCTGGTAAATTTGCATAACGATAAGGACCATCTCTATAAGGTAAACTTGTTGTATACCACGCTATCAACTCTCTTCCTTCCTCATCTATTCCAACTGCTTTTGTCGCGTTATAACCTGCTATTTCTGTTTTTTCTTTTGTGATTTTCCATTGATAATCAAAGATTTTATCTTTAATCAAAAAGGTTTTCACGCCAAAATCTTTCACATTATAAAATTCATTTTTTTCATAATCTTTATATTGTGGATTTGCTTCTGCAGCAATAATCATCTGCACAATAGAATTGTCATTGGATTGATTATTATCAATTTTAATTTCAGGTTTGAAAGAAGACATTTTACCATTACTCTCCAATACAAATTTCACCGAAATTCCGCGATCTATTTCACTTTTGAAACTCGCTTGATACGCAGCAGGGATACTACTTTTGATCTTATCGAAATCTAAAATAAAATCTGTGTTGTAGATTACTTTTATGTTCTCCTTTTTAGTTTGTGCAAAAGAAATAATAGACGAAATAGTTGTAAAACATACCGAAAATATAAGTTTTTTCATGTTATAATAATTTATGGTTTTGTTATTCTCAAAAGTAAAGAAACAAAGGTAATGAATTTGTTAAATAAGGCACAATAAATCATATCAGATTCATAAAATATAATTTAAAAATTTAACAATTTCCTAAAATTGAGAATCAAATAAATTGAAAGAATAAATATTACTTTTAAAATATATTGACGACCAAAATTTATGAAATTACAAAAAGGAATTACAGGTTTTGACTCCACTCCTAATATACAACAGAAGATTTAGAGAAAATTCTGAAAAGAATTAAATATCCATTTACCAAGACAGAAGTTATTCTGAAAATGAATGATTCTTACCCGTTGTGCATATTAAATAATTTGAGTTTTTAGATTATTAATATTTCGATTAAAGTATGTTTTATTAATGTACTGAACCAAAGTAAGTGCAGTAGTTTTAGCTAAAATTCTGGTTTTAAACCCTTCGAAAGTCTTTGCATAATTTCGT
>NZ_DJTP01000025.1:0-57439 GCF_002440405.1 Empedobacter sp. UBA6305
CAGTTTTTGGTACAGTGTCATTCTAACAAAGAAATAAGCTGCCCAAAAGGCAGCTTATTTCGATTTATTTTGTATTAAAAAATGATTTAATTTTCAGTTCTAACCCAAGTTCCAGGAGACTTTTTATTCACATCATTCATATATTTTTGCGCTTCTTCTATATTATTGAAGCTGCTATATGTAACATAATAATAGCGACCTTTTACATAAGAAATTCCAGCATCTTTGTAACCTTGTTTTTTCAATTCTTCAACCAAACGATCAGCATCTTCTTGACGTTTTAATGAAGCCGCAATTACTTGATATTTTTTATTGCTAGATTTTGCAGTTGTTTTAGTTGCAATTTCTTTTTTGTCCTCAACTTTCTTTTCAGCTGTTTTAGGAGTTTCAACTTTCGTTAATTTTTTCGTTTCTGTTTTTACAACTTCTTTTGTCGAAGGTTTTTCCTTTACAATTGCAGTAATTTCCTTTTCAGTCTCATTCAGTTTCGTTTCTTTTACAACTGTAATTTCAACTTTTTTAGGCGTTTCAATTGTATCTGTTTTCGTTACGGTTTCAGCAATTTGATATTCAACCAAAGAAGGTTCAGCAATGGTTTGTGGCATATTATACACATCGTATTGCACTGTAGGTTTTTCAGTTTTGGTTGCGTCATCTTTACCAATCATTGGTAAAACCAAACCGCTCCATTGCTCCGTTACGAATTCTTGCACGGGTTGCGGTGTATTAAAATATAGGAAGCCACCAACAATAATGGGAATTAATGAGGCTGCGGCTAAAAATTTTGACATGTGTTTGTTAGAGGTTTTAGTTTTAGACGAATCTAAAATGTAATTGGCTTGTAAATTTGAAAGACCGTAAGCGGCGATGAAATAATTTTGAGCATTTTCTGGTTTGAAGTCAATTTTTCCAGCGTCATTAAATTGTAATGATCCGATATTTTGTAAGGTTAAAACTTTTCCATTTTTCAAATGTTCTTGCCAAAAATAAACTTGTTCATTCAAAAATGTTTGCGCATTTTCAAAAGACATTGGCTCATCTTCTACAATTTTATTAACCAAAACACCATCACTTTTTGTTAAAGTTGTATTGAAAGAAAGCTCTTTTCTTGGTGGAATAAATGTGTTTGTTTGCTCGTCAAACGCCACATTAGCAGTGTTTGAGATAAACGCACCAAAGTTTGGAACGATTACACAATCGTGCTGAAATAATAATTGACTAATATGCTCTTCTAACCTCATACTACGAAATTAACATTTTTTTTAGATTTAGCAAAAAATAAATACTTAAAATTATTCTTAGTTGGTTTAATATTAATAATTTAACAAAATGCAAACCGATTTACCATATATTTTAGCACTTTCTTTCCAGAAAGGAATTGGCGATATCACGGCTCGAAAAATTATTCAATTTTTTGGTTCGGCAGCGGCTGCTTGGAATTGTAAACCAAAAGATTTGATGCAAATTTCGGGAATTGGACAGCAAATAAGCAAAGATTTTGGGAATAAAAAATGGTTAGATTTAGCTTTTAACGAAATAGAATATTGTAAAAATAATCAAATCAATATTTTAACTTTTTATGATGAAGCTTATCCACAATTCTTAAAAGAATGTATTGATGCACCTTTAGTGATTTTTTGCAAAGGAAATTTAGAATTTAATCATCTCAGTAATAAAAAGATTTCGATTGTTGGAACACGAAAAATGACCAATTATGGACGAAATTTTATTACTGAATTAATTGAAGGTTTAGCTGATTTTGATGTTACAATTGTGAGTGGATTGGCGTATGGTTGCGATATTGAAGCACATTCAAATGCGCTTAAAAATAATGTTGTAACATGGTCGGTAATGGGAACAAATTTTGAACGAATTTATCCTGTTGCTCACAAAAAAATTGCGATTGAAATTTTACAAAAAGGAGGTTGGATTACGGAGCAACCAAGTTTTAAAATTGCTTCACCTGAAGCTTTTTTACAACGAAATCGGATTATTGCAGGTTTGTCGGATATTACAATTGTGGTAGAGTCTGCTTTTAAAGGAGGAAGTTTGGTGACTGCAAAATTTGCAAATGAATATAATCGCGAAGTATTTGCTTTACCAGGGAAATCAACCGATGTGTTGAGTATTGGGTGTAATTATTTGATAAAATCTCATCAAGCTTATTTGGTCGAAAATTCGAAAGATATTATTGATTATTTTAACTTCAATTCGAAGAAGAAACCAAAACAAATAGATTTGTTTATTGAGTTTTCTGATGATGAAAATTTAATTGTAAATTATCTCAAAACCAATGGAAAACAACATATTGATAAAATGTCTTTTGACTTAAATTTGAAATCCTACGAATTGATGCCAACTTTATTAGATTTAGAATTGAAGCAAATAATTTCTACTCTTCCAGGTAAATTTTATGATTTATTGTAACAAGCAATACAATTTTTAGCAAGTTATTTTGTTATAAATTACAGTATTTTTGTGCATTATGAAGACAAAATTGTTCATTTTCATCACCATGATTTTCACAAGTTTAAACGCTCAAAATGATAAAGTGCGTTGGACTGATCTTTTTTCTTACAATAATGTGAAATTGTTGGAAGAAGTAAATGGTGTGATTTATTGTGGAACTGAAAACGGAATTTTCTTGTTCAATCCTCAAAATCCAACAAGTGATTGGATTAAACTAAATAAAACCAATTTTTTGAACAATGTTGGGGTTTCTGCAATGGCTTATGATATAGATTCGGATTCGTTTTTAGTTGGGTATGAAAATGGAGGTTTAGATTTATTGAAATCTGGAGAATCGACAATGGTTTTGGATATCAAATGGAATGGTTTTTCGGGTGATAAAAAAGTCAATCATATTTTTATAAATGATGGAATTGCGTTTATTTCTGGAGCTTTTGGAATTGTTTCTTTCGACTTAAAAGAGGAAGAATTTAAAGAAACGACACGCACAAATTCTATCAAAATTATAGATCAAATTTTTAATGATGTAATTGTAAATGATGCTTTAGTTTTTAAAAAAATAGAACCACAATCTTCTATACTTTATATTGCAACTTCAAAAGGAATTTTTTTTAGTGAATTATCGGATAAGAAAATAAATAATCCAAATATTAATAAATGGCAATACAAAAATTTGGGACAAAATATTTCGAATATAGAATTATTTGAAAATGAGATTTATTATTCGGTAAACAATGAATTGAAAACTTTAAATGGCTCTTCAGTGGGTTCTTATAATACAATTCTTAATTTAAAATCATCTAATGGACAATTAATTGTTACTCAAAACAATCAAGTTTCTGATTTGAGTGGTGTACATTATTCTAAAAATGATCAAGATGGAAATGTTATAAACTTCAACACAGGAATTTTTATTAACAATATTTATTTTGGAGGATCTGTAAATCATGGAATTATTAATTTATCTAATCATAAAGAATTTTATCCCGATGGACCTTTCAATAATAAAGCTTGGTCTGTAACAACAAAAAATGGAAAAGTCTGGATTGCTCCAGGAGGAATGGGAGATGTTTATAATACTCCAGCTGAAAATGTAGATGGTTTTTCATATTACGATAGTAAAAATTGGAAACATTTTTCTTTCTCAAAAATTAAAGCAAAAGATATAGTACAAGTAGAAGTGAATCCATTAGATGATAATAAATTTGTAGTAGGATCTTATAATTATTATGATAGAGATGTAGATGGACGACGAGATGTGTTAGAGTTTAATTTAGCAGATAACGATGAGCCAAAAATAATTTTACAAAAAAATGATTTTTCTAGTTCAAGAATAGCAGGTCTTAATTACGATCTTTTAGGAAATCTATATGTTGCAGCTTCTTTTCCTGTAGATAAAGCGGCAGGTGCTGGATATCCTGATTCAAAATTTAATTATTATGCAAGAAGAAAGAATGGAAATACTTCTTGGGAAATTATTGGATCTGAAAAAAATATAGCTTCTACTGCTGTAAAACCTATAGCAGGTAGCCAATATACTTTTTTTCCTAATGCACGTTATGGTGGAATCTCTGTTGTGGATAACTCAAATTTTAAAGAGATTGTAAATATAAAAGTTGCAAATGGAGACTTACCAAGTGATGATGTACATACAGTTTCACTTGATAAAAGTGGAAATCTTTGGATCGGAACAGGGCAAGGTTTAGTTGTGTTGTACGGAGCTGATAATGCTGTAAGTTCTAATAATATAATTGCCGAGCCTGTTGTCATTATTCAAGATGGAATTCCGGAAGCGTTGTTAACCGATGTTGGAATTTATGCTATAAAAGTAGATAACGCAAATAATAAATGGATTGCAACAAATGGAGCAGGAGTTTATTATGTTTCGGATAGTGGAGAATCGACGAAATTGCATTTTACGTCTAAAAATTCACCTTTACCTTCGGATGTTGTGTACGATGTTTCGATTGATGAATCGACAGGAAAAGTATATTTTGCAACAGAAAAAGGTGTGGTTTCGTATAATGGAGATGTGTCGACAGAAGCGAATAATTTTAACAATGCAATTGCGTATCCAAATCCTTATCGTCCAGAATATAAAGGGAATGTTACGATAAAAAATCTTCCAAATCGTGCGTTGGTTAAGATTACAGATATTGTTGGAAATTTACTTTTTGAGAAAAAAGCCGAAGGAGGAATTGTAGAATGGAATACAAATAATGCAAAAGGAAAGCCAGTAGCTTCTGGAATTTACTTAGTTTTGATGACAAATGCAGATGGTACAGAAACCAAAACATTGAAAATTGCAGTTGTCCGTTAATGAAAATTTTAGAAACCAAAGCCATTGTACTTTCAAGCTTAAAATATGGTGACACGAGTTTAATTATTCGTTGTTATACACAAGATTTTGGCTTAAAATCATTTATAGCAAAAGGAGTTTTCTCCAAAAAAAAGCGAAATACTTCGTTGTATTTTCCGCTAGCAGAAATAGATTTGAGTTTTCAACCGAAATCAAATGAACAACAATTGGTTTTCTTAAAATCAGCTCAGACGTCGCATTATTATGAATCGTTGCATTTTCATCCCATCAAATCGGCGATTGTTTTTTTCTTAGCTGAAATCCTAAACTTAGTTCTAAAAGAAGAATCAGATAATCCAGAATTATATTTTTACATTGAACATTCGTTAAAAGAATTTGATAAAAAAAAAGATGATTTTGCAGATTTTCATTTGATTTTTTTAATTCAATTATCACATTTTCTTGGTTTTTATCCCAACTTAGAAATTGATGGAAATCTATTCGATTTAGAAAATGGATTTTTCACAAATTCGAATTCATCTATCAATATGTTGAAAGCAGATGAAACTGTTTTGTTCAAAAAATTGTTAGAATTACACTTTTCCGAAGATTCAAAAAATACATTCAACCAATCGCAACGTTCTCTTTTACTCGAAATTCTAGTGAAGTACTATCAAATTCACACCAATAATTTTAAGAAGCCAAAATCATTACAAGTTTTACACGAATTGTTTAGTTAATCTCCCGAAATAAATTCTAACAAATCTTTAAAACAAAGAATAAATAAAACTCCATATATTTGCTATAGTTAAAAGCATTTACAATGAAATTCAATACAAAAGCTATACATGGAGGTCAACAACATGACCCTTCTACAGGAGCCGTAATGACTCCAATTTACCAAACATCAACATTCGCGCAAAGATCACCAGGAGATTACAAAGGATACGAATATTCTCGTGGTGCAAATCCAACAAGAACTGCTTTAGAAAATGCATTAGCATCTATCGAAGGTGGAGTTGCAGGTTTTGCATTTGGTTCTGGTTTGGCAGCAATCGATGGTGTATTAAAATTATTTAAACCAGGTGATGAAATCATCGCGATGGACGATTTATATGGAGGTTCTTACCGTTTGTTTACACGTGTTTATGAAAAATTCGGATTGAAATTCCATTTTGTAGACATGACAAATGTTGAGGCTGTTGTTGCTTTAATTAATGATAATACAAAAATGGTTTGGGTTGAAACACCTACAAATCCATTGATGAAAGTGGTTGATATCAAAGCGGTAAATGATGCTGCAAAAGCAAAAAAATCTGATATTTTAGTCGCTGTTGATAATACATTTGCGTCGCCATATTTACAACGACCAATTGAGTTGGGAGCAGATATTGTGATGCATTCAGCAACAAAATATTTAGGAGGTCACTCAGATTTAGTTGCTGGAGCAATTGTGGTAAACTCTGAACAATTGGCAACAGATGTTCACTTCAATTTATTTGCAACAGGAGGAATTTTAGGACCACAAGATTCTTACTTAGTTTTACGTGGAATCAAAACATTGGCTGTTCGTATGGATCGTCATTGTTCAAATGGAATGAAAATCGCACAATTTTTAGAAGCTCATCCTAAAGTTGCGCATACGTATTATCCAGGTTTAGAAAATCATCCACAACACGAAATTGCGAAAAAGCAAATGAAAGATTTCGGAGGAATGGTAACGTTTACGTTGACTTCTGGGAAAAAAGAAGATGCTTTCAAAATTTTAGAAAACTTAAAAGTCTTCACTTTAGCTGAATCATTAGGAGGAGTTGAATCGTTAGCAAATCATCCAGCTACGATGACACACGCATCTATTCCAGCTGAAAAACGTGCTGAAATTGGTATTACAGATGATCTAATTCGTTTGTCTGTTGGTATCGAAGATATAGATGACTTATTAGAAGATTTAGAACAAGTTTTGAACTTGATTTAATCGATAAATGGAAAATAAAAAAACGGAATCTATAAGATTCCGTTTTTTTTATTGAATTGGAGTTAACGCTTCAGAATTTCGGAGTATTGCAACATATTGAAAATAATCAGTTGTTTTTAAATTTTCTTTTGGTGTAAAGTTTTCTCCAAATAATCTTGACTTTATTTGAATTAAATTTTGAGAAGATTTGTATGGTGAATTTTTCGCATTAAGATTAAAAATTGAAATGGAATTAGACTTTGCAAGTTCTTTAAAATCAAGAATACCTTTTATTAACATCATCGGTCCATCAGCATTTACCCAGTTTATTTTTTCATTTTCTGGAGTAGGAAATTGATCATTTTTAGGTAAATACATTTCACTGTCCAATGTATAACTTACGATGCTTGTTACGTTATATTTATTGTCTAAAAGTCTTTCAGCAAAAGGTTTTTCTTTATCATTCATACTTTTTTGAAGTGTATGAAAAAGACCAAATAATCCATAGAATTTTTCATTTTGTAGATGATTCTTTGAAATGATATGATTAAAATTTTCAATCATTGCAGAATCTCTTGAAATTTTGTTGTTAGAATCATCAAAGTTTGTATCAATACCCAAAACAACGATTTTAGATGAATCATTTAATGTTTTATTGTAATCATACAAGTTGTTCCATTTTTTTAGTAACTCTTGACTTGATTGTTGAGGAATTCTTTTTTTAATAGCTAAAACAACTTCTTTTAATAATTTTTCATTTTTAACATCGGAGCTTAGAAATGTGTTTAATTTTTTAGAATTTAAACTGTCCATTTCGGCAATGTAATAGTTGAATCCAAGATTCTTATTCAAATATTTAAACATAAATTCATCTAATTTTTGATTGTCAGCAAAACCATGAATTTCACCTAATAGAATAACATTTGAAGTGTTGAAGTTATTATCAAAAATCTGAGAATCAAAGTTGCTGTCAATTGTTGTTTTATTATTTTTTAGATAGCCAATATTTGTTTCATTTTTAGAAGCTAAGAAAATTTTATTACTAATAAATAAATACAAAAAAATAAGTGTAATTATTGAAATTAGAGCAATAAAGAAGATTTTTAGGATTTTGATAAGTGTTTTCATGTTGTTAATTTTTATCAAAACTATAGTTAGCAAAAGACTTGTATAAATATATGTTTACGAATTGTTGATTTTTTAGGATGAATTGAGAAAATCATTTACTGAAAATTTTTTCTATTTTTATAAAATGAAGTTTCTAATTCTTTTCTTACTTTCTGTGATGAGTTTTGCTCAAAAGTTGGATACGATTAATCTCAATCAAGTTGAGGTAGTGAATTATTCCAATTACAAACAATTTCGTCCAAAGTTTAAACAAGTGGTTCGATTAACGGATAACACAAGTTTCGGACTTAAAATATTTTCGAATTTATTACTTCCAAATGAGAAAGAAATTGAAATTGTCGCAATTGAAATTTTGTTTGAATCAAAAGTGAAAAAGAAAAATTATTGCAACGAATATTATTATTTCAAACCAATGATTCTAAAATCGATTGAGGATAAACAAAGTTTGATTGAAGAAAAATGGTTTGAAGTGGATAAAGATTATCAAGGAAAATATATTTTTCCGATTCATTTAAAACTTAAACCTTCCGAAGCCAAAAACTATTTTATTGGTTTAGAAACTTCTTACGAAAATCCTTTTTGTCCCGAAGGAAATGGCTATTTTGATTTGATTGTAACAAAAAAATCAGTCGAATATTACAATGAAATTAATGGTGAAATGATTAAACAAGATATTTTGAAAAATCATTCACTTAACTACAAAATCTATTACAAATAGATTTATTTCCACAATAATTTCAATTCAACTTTATATTTCCCAGCGTATGGTTTTGGGGTTGTTGGTTTCTCCGAAATCGAGAATTGATACACGCCACGCGCAGGTAATTCGAAAATGGTTTCTTTGCCAAAAGGACCACCTTTTATAGAATCCGCAGGTCCTTTGATGTGATTAATTCTAATATTCGCTGTAGAATCTTGTGCAGAAATTTTGATCCAAACTTTCTTTGCAGAATCTGCATTAAACGTAAACGTATTGGTTTGTCCCGCTATTTTAGTCGGTTCCGCTTTTGCTTTTGCATAACTTACTTCAAGATTCTCTGTAGTGTTATTAGCGCTTAAAGGAACAATTTTATCTGTATTAGATATAACTTTTTGCTGAGGTTTTATCACAACTTTTTTCTGAGGAGAAGCTGTTTTTACCACTTCTTCTTTCATTACATCTTCTGTTGTTGGTTTATCTTTTTTTACCAAATCCTTGTACGCAGAATCAACTCCAATCTTGCTTGGATAAATGGTTGGTGTAGATTTGTCTTCACAACTATAAAGCGTAATCAATGTAATAAAAGCGATAAAAGTCCATTTCATAACAGAAAAATTCTGTTGTAAAAGTAACTATTTTAACTGCAATTTCAAGGTATATTTTCCTTCAAATGGATCGCCTTGCATCAAACTTTCGCCAATTCGAATTTGATACAAACCTTTTTCGTTTAAATCGTAATTGATTTCTTGTCCAAAAGGACCATCTTTTTCATTATTTGGAGAGATAAGTTGATTAATTCTAATGTTTCCTAGTTTATCTTGAGGAATTATTTGAATAAAAACAGATGAAGAAGAATCATTTCTAAAACTAAATGTTTGTTCTTCTTTTGCTACTTTTTCAATTTCAAATTTACCTTTTCCTTGTATTAATTTCAATTCAGAATTATTCATAATCTTTGGAGAAGCAAAAGCAATTTCCTGAATAGAAGAATCTTTTTTAATTTCTTTTTGTACAGAACCTCCAATTATAAGTGATTTATTTCTTGTAATACAATAAATAAGAATAGCACCAATAGCTATTGTGAGTATTATAATAGGATTATATTTTTTCATTGTTGTAAATTTGTATTTAATTAATTACAAATTCTGAACCAAAATATGTTGTTCTACGAAAGTATTGGAGTTGGGAAACCTATAGTTTTCTTACATGGTTTTTTGGAAAATCATAAAATATGGAATCGTTTACAGAATGATTTATTTCATCACAATCAAATTATTACAATTGATTTACCTGGACATGGAAATTCTGAAAATTTTCAAGAGGTGAATACGATGGAAGAAATGGCAGAAAAAGTGATTGAAGTTCTGGATGAATTAAATCTTGAAAAAGTAGCTTTTGTAGGACATTCGATGGGAGGATATGTGACGTGTGCGTTGGCTGATCTTTTTCCTGAACGAGTAGAAAATATTGTTTTGATTAACTCCTCGACTTTACCAGATGATGAAGCGAAGAAAAATCAACGTTTGAAAGCGTGTGAAACTGCTCGTAAAAATTTCAATGCGTTGGTGAGTTTTAGTATGCCTACTTTATTTGCAGCGCATCATCGAGATCAATTCAAAGATGAGTTGAAATTTGTAAAAGAAATTGCTTTAAAAACTCCAATTGAAGGGGTTTGTGCAGCTTTGAAAGGAATGCGAGAGCGTCCAGATCGTTCGTCGATTTTGTATGATTTCAAAGGTGGAATTTATATTATTGTTGGAATGAATGATGAAACAGTTAATCCTGAATTATTTTTAACTTTAATTCCAGATTTGCCTAACATTCATTTGTACAAATTTGATGGTGGACATATGGCTTTTATAGAAAATTACGACGAAGTTTTATCGATTTTGAAATCAATTTAACGCTTGCGTTGGAAAAATTCTTTCATCAATTGACCACACTCCTCTTCCATAATTCCCGAAACAATTTCAGTTTTTGGATGTAATTCGCCAATTTTTGCTTTAAAACCACGTTTTTCATCCGAAGCACCATAAACTACTTTTGAGATTTGACTCCAATACAACGCTCCGCCGCACATCACACAAGGTTCTAAGGTTACATACAATGTGCAATCTTGTAAATATTTTCCGCTTAAATAATTCGCAGCAGAGGTAATGGCTTGCATTTCAGCATGAGCGGTCACATCAGTCAATGTTTCCGTTAGATTATGTGCTTTCGCGATAATTTTGTTGTTGCAAACAATCACAGCTCCAACTGGAATTTCGTCTCGCTCGAAAGCTGTAATCGCTTCATTAAAGGCGATTCTCATAAAATATTCGTCTGTAAAAAGATTTTCCATTTCTATAAAATTTAAGGCAAAAATAATCATTTCCAAATTGGATATTCGATACATTTGTACAAATTGACGCCTCTTTTATGAATCAATCAAAATATATCATTGCAGCCATTATAACCTACTTTATGTGGGGATTTTTCAGTTTCGGATTGAAACCAATCGCAGGTTATCCTCCTTTGGATATTCTATTTTTTAGATTGTACGTTTCCGTTTTCTTTTTAGTGGTCATTAATGTTGGATTTCGACGCAATAAGATGAAAGCTGATTATGATTTGTTCAAATCATTTGATAAAAAGAAACAGAAAAAATTAGGAAGTTTAATTGTTGGTGGATCGTTGATTTTGATGACGAATTGGTTGATGTTTATTATTGTGATGAATCATATTAGTGTGCAAGCTGCGTCGCTGTCGTACTTGGTTTGTCCAATTATTACTACCGTTTTGGCTTTCATTATTCTGAAAGAACATTTAACCAAAATAAAATGGATTGCAGTTGGTATTAGTCTTTTAGCATGTTTGGTTCTTTCTATAGGTCATTTGATTGACTTGGTTTATAGTTTGATTGTTGCATGTACATTTGCCCTGTATATCATCATTCAGAGGAGCTTGAATGTTTTTGATAGTTTCAATTTGTTGATGACACAATTATTAATTGTAGCCATTCTGATGTTACCATTGGTGTTCATCTTTTCGGGACCAATTCCGACCGAAACAATTTTCTATCAATGTATCATGATGATTGTGGTTTTGTTCACCATTATTCCAATGTTCTTAAACAATTTTGCCTTAAAAGGAATTGACTCTTCAACCGTTGGAATTTTAATTTATTTGAATCCAATTATGAATTTTGTTTTAGCAATTTTCTATTATAAAGAAGCCGTTTCGCCAATGCAAATGATCGGTTATAGTTTGATTTTACTCGCGATTGTAGTGTTCAATTCACAAACCATTTTCAAAATAAAAAGTATAAAAAAATCTGAAGTCTAAACTTCAGATTTTTTTTATTCGTTGATATGAAAAACTATTATTTAATGTAAACTGAGTTTGGAAATAAACCAGTGATAATTGTTTGATATTTAAGACCGCCTTGTGCATTTTGAATAAATAAACGTCCACTAGATTTGTTATCTTTTGAATCTAAAACATAGAAGGTATCACCTTTTACATTAAATCCATATACGTTTTCAGCTCCAGTAATATAATCTGCTTTTGTAGGCAAAGCTGTCGCATTTGTAGCCATAGAGTAAACAGAATTATTAAGGATATAGTATAATTTACTATTTTCTGCAACTAAGAAATTAGGATATTGTCCAGCAGCAAAATTCATTTCTAATTTATCTTCTGAAGTTAAATTATAACGAACTAATTTTCCTTTTGAACTAGTTTCCCATGAAATACCTTGCGAAAGCACAAATAAATTTCCGTTTTGAATTGTTAAATCTGTCGGAACTTCTCCAACATTTATACTTTTCTTATCAGTTGTTTTAAGGTCAATAATTGTAACAGTTTTACCAATTCCCCAACCACCTTTTTGCGCAACATAAAGTTTGTTATTGTCAAGAATCATTTTTTCAGGACCTTCATCTACTTTATATTTTTCTACAAATGTTAAATCGCTGATTTTGTATTTTGCAATAAAATCGTCTGTCGTAATTTTTGGATCTCCCCAGTTTGAAATATATAAAAATTGATCATCAGAAACAATATAACGTGGATTGTTCATGTTTTCTGAAGATGGAATTGTACTAATTTTTTTGAAAGTTGTATTATCTACAATTTCTACTTTATTAGAAACATTAAGAACGATATATGCTTTATTTCCTTTGAAATACATACTTTGCGCCACAGAACCTAATTGAGCTCCAGAATTTGCTTTTTTGAAAACTTCCTGGATAGGATTTGTTGTACTTACATCCTTTGTTGGATCAAAATAAGTAATTTCTGCATTTGAAGAATTGTAATCTCCTTCATTCAAAACAAAAACTCCTTTCGAATAATTTCCATTTTCTGGATCATTGTTTGGTCCATCATCGTCATTTGAACAAGATTGTAAAAATACTCCTGCCAAGGCTATAAGTGCGATTGATTTAAATTTAATCATAGTTTTTTAAAATTTTATTTGTATTTGTATGTTATAATTTGTGCCTGGTTGCCAACGATTTTCTTGCGTTTGATATTCCTGGTTAAACACATTATTCACTCTCATAGAAACGCTATAAAGTCGTGAAATCGTATAATTTAAACCTAAATTCGTTAGCCAAAATCCATCAAGCGTTCTTTCTTCTTCCGAATCGGTAAAAACTTTACTTGTATAAATATTTTGTACAAAAGCAGATAAACGTTTGTAAGTGTATTGTGCGCTCGCCGTCCATTTATGATTTGGCGAATACATCAATTCCTTATTTTTAAATTTATCTTTTGTTTTGGTGTATGCATAAGTTGTTTTGAAAGTAAACGCATTCCATTTGTAATTTCCAATCATTTCAAAACCATAGGTTTCTGCTTTGTTGATGTTCACAGGAACCCAATAAGAACTGTTTTGCGAATTCGGAATCCATTGAATCATATCACTCAACTTATTGTAAAAAATATTGGTTTGAATGTTTAAATTTTTACTGATAAAATCATTTCCTAATTCAAATTGATAAGCTGATTCTGATTTCAAATCTGGATTTCCACCAGTTTTCCAAAACAAATCATTGTACGTTGGATTTCTGAAATTTTTCGAAACATTTCCTCTCAATTGATACGAATGTATTGGACGATAATTAAAACCTAATGAATAAATAAAAGGATTTTGGTACGTATCAGAAAAATCTTGACGAATACTCGCTTCATATTCCAAAACATCTGATAATTTATGCTTTGCGATTAAGGCAAAATTGATAGAATTTTGATCACTTTTGGTCAAATTATTTCCACTTCCTTGATTATAATTAGCTTCCGATAAAAGTGAAAGCTCGAAATTATTAGTCAATTGATGATTCAGATAATATTTTAAAACATAATTATCCACCTGTAAATCGTCCGAATAAGATTTGTGAATATTGTTGAAATAACTGTTTTCTTCTCGGATATATGCCAATTTTAACTGCGATAGCCACTTTTCATTTGGATTGAAATTCCATTCTGTCATCAAACGATAATCCTTATTTTCGTACCCAGAAGGCGTTGAACCAATGTCAACTAAAGGAAATTCGCGCTTCCCAAAATTGATCATTGAATAAAGTTTCAATTCGTTTTCAGGATTAATTTTATAGCCAAAATTTCCATTAATTGTATTGAAATAATATTTTCCGTTCAAATTCTTCTTCATGTGATTCGGAATTTTATAATCATTATCAGATTGATTTCGTTCGTAATCGATTGAAGAACTAAATTTTTCTGTACTATATTTCAATTGATATTTTCCCGACCATGTATCGTAACTTCCGTATCCTAAATTTATTTTTTGCTGTAAACCTTTGTCATACTCAAATTTATTCAACAAATGAATTGTACCGCCGATAGAACCTGTTCCATACGCAATACTTCCGCCTCCTGGTTTCACTAAAATTCCGTCAAACGAATTACTTGCAAATAAATTAAAATCCGTTTGTCCTGTTGTTTGCGAATTGACATTTATTCCGTTCCAAATTACCGCTGTATGCGAAGCTAAAGTTCCACGAAACGAAGGCGAAGAAACCATTCCTCGTCCATTTTCTTTAAAATAAATTGGCGTTTGCGCTTGTAAAACTTGCGTCAGTTGATTAGGATTTTGCTCTAAAATACTATCATTAAGTTTGATAATACTTTGAGATTTGTAATGATTTTTAAGAAAAGCATCGTTCAAAATCAAAGGTTTCAAATTGATGGTATCCGTCTGTGCAAAAGCAATTCCAGCGATAAGATTAAAACAAAGAAAAAGTTTTTTCATATTAAAATCTGTTTTTCCTCCGAAAACATTTTCTATTAATTTGTTAGCAATGGCAGGTTTCCTGACTTATTCTTTTACAAAAAGTATGTTAGAATTTACAGTTGCGGGGACAGTTTTGGAATTGAACCAAATTCCCTTTTAACTCACTCGTTGAGCACCATTTTATGCAAATGTAAAGAAAAGCAATTGATTTTATAAAAAGTAGATTGTTAAATCGTTAACCTTAAATTAAGATCAGATTTATTTTATTTGTACAGTATTCAAAATCATTATATCTAGTGATTTTTAAGAATGATGGACAAATTAAATTTGTAACCAACAAAAACAATTATTATTTAAACTTTAAAAACGATGGAAAACAATCAGCCGTACAAATCAGAGAAAAAAATCATTGCTGGAATTTTAGTAGGATATTTAGGAATTCATAAATTCTATTTAGGATATACAAAAGAAGGAGTTATTCAAATTATTGCCACTTTTGTAACATTTGGATTTGCTGGACTTATTGGATTTATTGAAGGGATTATTTATTTGACTAAATCTGACGAAGAGTTTGATAAAACATATGTAGAAGGTCACAAAGGCTGGTTCTAAAATAGAGATTACATTCTTTTTTAAATATTTTTCGATCCCAAAATAACTTTAGATTATTTTGGGATTTTTTTATTGAATGAATTCGTTTTAAATAATTCGCAAGTTTTTTATTACATTTGCTTTAGGAAAAAATATAATAAAGAACGAAATCGCATAAAATGGCTATAAAAACATTTAGAGAAGTAATCGCAGAGGCAATGAGTGAAGAAATGCGTCGCGATGAATCTATATTTTTAATTGGAGAAGAAGTAGCAGAATACAACGGAGCGTACAAAGCTTCGAAAGGAATGTTAGACGAATTTGGAGCAGAACGTGTAATTGATGCGCCAATCGCAGAGGCTGGTTTTTCTGGAATCGCAATTGGATCTACAATGACGGGATGTCGTCCAATCGTAGAATATATGACATTCAACTTCTCATTAGTGTCTATTGACCAAATTATCAATAACGCTGCAAAAATTTATCAAATGTCAGGAGGACAATTCAACTGTCCAATTGTATTTAGAGGACCTACTGCTTCTGCAGGACAATTAGGTGCAACACACTCACAAGCTTTTGAGAATTGGTATGCAAATGTACCAGGTCTTAAAGTAATTGTTCCTTCAAACCCTTATGATGCAAAAGGTTTATTAAAATCTGCAATTCGTGATAACGATCCAGTAATTTTCATGGAATCTGAACAGATGTATGGAGATAAAATGGAAATGCCAGATGAAGAATACACAATCGAAATTGGTAAAGCAGAAATCAAACGTGAAGGTACAGATGTAACGTTAGTTTCTTTCGGGAAAATCATTAAGCAAGCTTACATTGCTGCTGATGAATTAGCTAAAGAAGGAATTTCTGTAGAAGTAATTGATTTACGTACAGTTCGTCCATTAGATTACGATACAATTTTCAAATCTGTTAAGAAAACAAATCGTTTAGTAGTTTTAGAAGAAGCTTGGCCTTTCGCTTCAGTTGCTTCAGAAATTACGTATATGGTTCAACAAAAAGCATTCGATTATTTAGATGCACCAATCAAACGTATCACAACAAAAGATACATCAGCGCCTTATGCTCCAAACTTGTATGAGACTTGGATTCCTAATGCAAAAGATGTAGTTGAAGCTGTAAAAGCTGTGATGTATAAATAATTAAGATTTATAAACTATATTTGTAAAGTCTAGCATACATTTTGCTAGGCTTTATTTTTTTAACCAAATCTTATTGATGAAAAGTTATATAACATCTTTTTTTATAGTTGTTTTAGCGTCTGTACACGCGCAAGTAAAAATTCAAGGAAAGGTCATCGATTCTGAAACTCAGAAGCCTATTCCTTACGCAGATATTCGTTTACCAGAACTTAAAGTAAGTGCAACATCAAACTCTGATGGTACTTTTTATATCGAATCTAGTTCGAATGCAAATAAAATTGTCGTATCAAAAAATGGATACGAAACTTCTGATTATGTAATCGAAAATAAAATTGATTATAATTTTATTGCTCAATTATTTTTAGCAGAAGATAATACTTCCGAAGAAGATGATGGAACAGTAGATTTACAAACTGCGGTTGTTTCGGCAAAGAAAAAACGTCTTAAAAAGAAAGAAAATCCAGCTTATGCTATTTTGCGTGAAGTATGGAAGCGTAAAAAGAAAAATGGGCTAAAATTAGCGCCACATTACCAATATGATGAATACGAAAAGTTGCAATTTGATATTAGTAATATTGATTCAACTTTTATGAAACGTAAGATTTTTAAAGGAATGGAGTTTGTTTTCGAGAAAGTAGATACTTCTTCTATCAACGGAAAAACATATTTACCAGCTTTCTTGAATGAGTCAATTTACAATATTGCGGGAATTAATAAACCTTCAACAAAAGAGCGTCGAGAATTAATTGCGAATAAAACATCAGGTTTCGAGAAAAATGAAGTGGTAGCTTCTACGGTAAAAAATCTTTTCCGTGATATTGATATTTATGATAATCGTGTCAATATTTTAGACATTAAATTTGTGAGTCCAATTGCTACAGATGGTTTCGCTGTTTATGATTATGAATTGAAAGATACAGTTGATGTAGATGGAATAGAATCTTATCGAATCAAATATTATCCGCGTCGCGAAGGAGAATTGACATTTAAAGGAGAATTATATATCTCGAAAGATGCCTATGCGGTAAAAGAAGTTGTGATGGAGACAACGAAAGAAATGAATGTGAATTTTGTGCGTAATATTTTCATGAATTTAGAATATGATATTCCAAACGATTCTATTTTCTATCCGAAAAAAGAATACGCGATGTTGGATATGTCGTTGTTGAGTAAAAAGGAAAGTGCGAAAGGAATTTTTGCGCATAAAACGGTGAATTATTACAATTACGATTTCGATACAACACATCCCGAAGCTTTTTATTACGAGAAATTAGATCCAGCAAAAGCTGCGCTTAACGAAAAAGATAATCAGTTTTGGGCAGAAAATCGTCCTGAAGCTTTAACAAAAGATCAAGAAGGGATTTACGAAACATTAGAACAATTAAATAAAGTACCAAAATTCAATAATATTGTGAAAGCAATCGAGATTTTTGGTTCTGGATATTACAATGTCGGAAATGCAATTGATATCGGGAATTTATATTCGTCTTTTGGATACAACCAAATCGAAGGTTTCCGTTTGAGAGCTGGAGCTCGTACATATTTTTCGCAAAATGATATGTGGCGTGCGCAAGGTTTCTTGGCATATGGTTTTCGAGATGAAAAATTCAAATATGGAGCAGATTTTCGTTATATGTTCAATAAATATAATCGTTTTCAAGTCGGTATCGGAACAAAACGTGATGTAGAACAATTGGCTGCAACGTTAACGGCTTCTGACGGAATTATGACGCGTAGTTTTGCTTCGTCATCAATCATCAATCAAGGAGATAATACATTTTTGAGTAATAATAATTTGACAAATGTGTATGCATCGATTGAACCTTGGAAAAATGTAACATTTCGTGTTGATGGAAATTATCAATTAATCAAACCAGCAGATGCAGAACATTTCTCGATTGGTTATGAAAAAAATGGTCAGATAAAAGAAACTTTAACAAATTCAAGTGTAAGTGTTTCGGTAATTGCTCGTCCAGGTGCAAAATATTCTCAATATGGAATTGATCGTTACGAAATGACAACACTTGCACCAACGTTGATGTTGCGTTATACAAAAGGATTGAAAGGTGTAATTAATTCAGATTTTGAATATGATAAATTACAATTTTTATATACACAACCAATTTTGATTGGATCTTTTGGTAAATCATTGGTAACTGTAGAAGCAGGAAAAACATTTCAAGGTGTTCCTTTATCATTAATGAGTGCGTTACCTGGAAATGAGAGTTACGGACAAGTTTATGGTACATTTTCACAATTAGATTATTATGAATTTGTAACAGACGAATATGTAACGATGAACTGGGAACATCATTTTAACGGTTGGATTTTGAACAAAGTTCCGTTAATCAAAAAATTAAAATTAAGAGAAGTTGGATTCTTGAGAGCGGCTTACGGAGACATTTCTGAGAAAAGTAAAGCTATTAATCGTTCGACAATAGAATATTTTGCACCAAATCAACAAATCTACTACGAATACGGGTTTGGGATCGAAAACATTGGTTTTGGAAACATTAGACCAATACGTGTTGATTTTAATTGGCGCGGAAATTATAATAATTTGCCAGATGTTCGTAAATTTGGCATCACAATCGGTTTAGATTGGAATTTTTAGAAAATACATAATAAAAAAAAGAATATTACAATGACTTTTGATGCAATCATTGAAATCCCAAGAGGATCTCGCAATAAATATGAAATGGATCACGAAACAGGAAGAATCCGTTTTGATCGTGTTTTATACTCTCCAATGTTCTACCCAGCTGATTACGGTTTCGTAGAAAATACATTAGGATTAGACGGAGATCCAATTGACGTATTAGTTTTCTTAACAGAACCTACTGTTCCTGGATGTGTAATCGAAGTAAAAACAATCGGTGTTCTTAAAATGTCTGATGACAAAGGACAAGATGAAAAATTAATTTGTGTACCAGTTGCTGATCCAACATGGAACCAATTAGAAAACATCACTGATATGAATCCTCATACATTGAAAGAAGTTGAGCACTTTTTCAGAGTGTATAAAGACTTAGAAAATAAGACAACAACAATTGAAGGGTACGGTGATAAAGCAGAAGCAGAACAATTATTGCAAGATGCAAGAGAGCGTTTCGTACCAGCTCATTAAGAAATAATTTATAATTTCATATAAATAGTCCTCATTTTTTGAGGACTATTTTTTTTAAGTAAATTTTTCTTCCATTCTATCAACTATTTCCAAAAACATTTTTAAGTTTATAGAAATACTCACACATGAAATCGAAATTTTTATTAACACTAGGTTTAATCTCTACAATCATGAGTTTATCTGCTCAAACTAATCAACAAGTTTTAGACTTGATTAACAAAGAAGTAAAACAAAATTCTGAAGCTTATCAACAATTAAAAAAAGCAACCGAAACAATCGGACATCGTGCAACAGGAACAGAAAATGGACGAATAGCAGAAGAATATGCAGCAAATTTGTTGCGTTCGTATGGTTATGATGTGTCTTTTCAAGAGTTTACATTTAGCGGATGGAATCGTAGAAGTTTAGATTTAAAAATCAATAATCAACCTATAAAAGCCGTTGCTTTGGCGCATTCGCCAGAAAATGTTAGTCTTTCGGGAGAATTGATTGATTTAGGAAATGGACTTGAAGAAGATTACAAAAAGATTGGTGATAAAGTAAAAGGAAAGATTGTTTTTGCTGCGCTTGGTTTGTTGGATGGAACGCCAAAAGAAATAGAAAATCTACATCGTTCCGAAAAAACAGCTTTAGCAGAAAAGTACGGAGCGAAAGGAATTATCTTGTTTAATCGCCCTGCTGGAGGAATTCTATTGACAGGAACGGCTTCTGTAACGGGAGAAATTATTAAAATTCCTGCAATTAATATTAGTTTAGAAGATGGATTGAAAATTAAAGAAAATCTATCAAAAGGAAAAGAAATTGCTAAAATCGAAATGAAAAATGATGTTGGACAAATGAAAGGTCGCAACATTATTGCAAAGAAAATCGGTTCTAAATTTCCAAACGAAAAAATAGTTCTTGGAGGACATTTAGATAGTTGGGATTTGGCTACAGGAGCGATTGATAATGGTGTTGGAAGCTTTTCTGTGATGGATATTGCGAGAACATATAAGAAGTTAAATCTTCAAAATGATCGAACAATAGAATTTGTTTTATTTATGGGCGAAGAAGTTGGTTTGATAGGTTCTAAATATTACGTCAATCGAGCGCTGAAAGATGGTTCTATCAATCAAATCAAAGCAATGTCGAATATGGATATGACAACAAATCCAAAGTCTTATTATTCGACAATGGAAAGTAATTTACCTATTTTAACTGATTATGCGAATGATGTGCAAAAAGTAATTCCAGATTTTAAATTGAAAACATTTGCGAGTGTAGATTTACATTCAGATCATCAACCGTTTATGTTGCAAGGCGTGCCTATTATTGGGCTTTCGGATAGTCAATTTACAAAAGGAGCGTTAAATTGTTACCACGCGAATTGCGATACATTTGATTATGTAGAAGAAATTGGTTTGAAAAATAATGTGATTTTGGAAACCTATTTGTTGTATCGTTTGAGTAATTTGAAAGAAATTCCTTCAAAACGTTGGAACGAGCAAGAAGTAAAAGAAGCCTTAATCAAAGGAAATTTAGAAACTCCACTTCGTATTTCGGGCGATTGGAGATGGTAATATCAAAAAAATCCTTCAGAATTTCTGAAGGATTTTTTATTTATTTCTTTTTCAATTTTACAGTGAAATGTCTTAAAATTTCAGATTCCCACGAAATTTCATAACCAGAATTAATTTCGTTTCGTCGATCAAAAATATTTTTCAACGCAACCGCGATATAATCCATATGACTTTGGAAATAAGTTCTTCTTGGAATTGCTAAACGCAATAATTCTAATTTTGGATAACGATTTTCACGTGTTTTAGGATCACGATCTGCCAAAATAGTTCCGATTTCTACACCACGAATTCCAGCTTCTTTGTACAATTCGATTCCCAATGTTTGTGCAGGAAATTCTTCGCGCGTTACATTTGGTAAAAACTTTACAGCATCAACAAAAATAGCGTGTCCACCAATTGGTTGCTGAATTGGAATTCCAAACTCAATTAATTTATTCCCTAAATATTCAATTTGTTTGATGCGCGATTGTAAATAAGAATATTCTGTCGATTCTTGTAAACCTTGTGCTAAAGCTGCTAAATCACGTCCAGCTAAACCGCCATAACTTAAATATCCTTCATAGATAATTCCAAAATTCCCACAATTTTTATATAGCTCTTCATTATTCAGTGCAATAAATCCACCAATATTTACCAAACCATCCTTTTTCGCAGACATCGTCATTCCATCTCCGTAAGAAAACATTTCTAAAACAATTTCTTTAATCGTTTTCGTCTTGAATTCTTCTTCTCTTTCTTTGATGAAATAAGCATTTTCCGCAAAACGAGCGCCATCAAAAAAGACTGGAATTCCATATTGATTAGACAATTCACGAACTTGACGAATATTTTCTATTGACACAGGTTGACCACCAGAAGAATTACACGTAACAGTGATTAATGTGAATGGAATTTGTTCTTTTCCGTATTCTTTGTAAACATTTTCTAACTTTTGTAAATCGATATTTCCTTTGAAAGGATGAATCAATTCGCTGTCAAAAGCCTCATCAATAGTACAATCAATCGCGTGTGCTTTTCTAAATTCGATATGACCTTTTGTTGTATCAAAATGCGAATTTCCAGGAACAACATGACCTTCTTTTACAAGAGCTGAAAATAATACATTTTCCGCTGCACGACCTTGATGCGTTGGTAAAAGAAACTCAAATCCAGTAATGGTATTAATGGTTTCTCTCAGTTTTAAGAAAGATTGAGAACCAGCGTAGCTTTCGTCTCCAGTCATCATTGCAGACCACTGTTTATCAGACATTGCTCCAGTTCCAGAATCAGTTAATAAATCAATAAATACTTTGTGGCTTTCTAGGTTAAATAGGTTGTAATCTTTTTCTTCGATCCACTTTTCGCGTTCTTCTCGAGTAGATTGATAAATTTCTTCGACCATTTTTATACGAAATGGTTCGGCAAAAGGTAATTCCATTTTTCTTGTGTTTAATGTAAAACTAAGAAACCTTTAGAATATTATCAATTATTAATTGAAAATCATAAAAAAATCCTCTATCAAAAAGATAAAGGATTAAAAATTTTCTATAGCTCGTGTTAGTCAATAACAGGAACTGGTCGTTTGTTTTCGTTAATTGCAACTAATGTAAACGTTCCAGAAATCGCTTTATCACGTCCGTCACGATACATACTTTCGATAAAAACGTCAATTTGTACATCCAAACTTGAACGTCCTACACGTACCACTTTTCCTACCATTTCTACGATAGTTCCTGCTGGAATTGAGTGTTTAAAATCAATTTTGTCACTACTTACCGTAACAATAGGTTTGCGACAAAAACGAGTTGCTGTCATAAAAGCAATTTCATCCATCAAATACATTACTGACCCTCCAAACATTGTGTTGTGGTGGTTTGTATCTCCTGGAAAAACAGCTTTGAAAATGCGAGTTTCAGAATTGATGATACGTTGTTCGATCAACTCTTCTCTTGGTGTTTTTTCCACTTCCATTATCATAATATTTACACGTTACTTTTCTTCATTATTTTTTGAGTTGATAATGTTTTTTTGTGGTGGTTTGATGATTTCATAGAACATAATTTTTACTTTTTTCGCGAAAGTTTTTGACTAATTATTAACTCAATTAGTGGCATTCTGACTTATCAAAAATATTGATTCACAGTTGCGCGACAGTTCGTGAATTGCACACGATTCCCCAATAAGTTGAGCACGAATTTGATGCAAATATAAATTAGAAAAATGAAAATTAGCAGATTTATTGTGCCGAATTCGTTGGTTTGGAATAATTCGTGTAAATTCATTTTACGAATTTTTAATGAAGTAAGAAAAAAGAATGAAAATAAAACCAATCAAAGATTTAGTTCATAATCTATCAGAATGGAATGAATTAGTTTCTCAAACCAAAGATTTAACCGATAAAGTAGTTCAAGATATTAATTTTTTGCGTCAAGAAATTAATTGGGAAGAATATAATTTATGCAATACATCGTTTTTGGGTTGTAAGTTTAAACAACACGAAGCGATCTATTTAATTGAAAAAGGAGCATTTGTTTATCCAAAATTTGAATCAGTTCCTTATAATCCTTATCGTGGAAAATTATACACTTGGCAAGAGCTGATGGAAGGTTATAATCCAGATAATGACCAAAGTATCGATCTTAAAATCTATAAACATTTTAAAAAACATAAATATAATCCGTCTGTTTCAGAAGCTTTGGCACAACGCTTACATGATTTGTCTATTGATGATGGTTTGCGTCGAATTTTGAAATATGATGATAATGGAATGACGAAGAAAAAAGTGGTTGGCTTTATGGGGGGACATTCTACTGCGCGTAATTCTGAGTTTTATAATGAAACGGCAAAAGCGGCGAAATTAGCAACTGAAAAAGGGTATTTTGTTGTTTCTGGTGGAGGGCCTGGAATTATGGAGGCTGCTAATCTAGGAGCTTATATGGCAAATTATTCGGATGAAGATTTGATGAATGCAATTCATATTTTGGCTGATTTAGACTTTATTGATGAAGATAAAACTGAATATTTGGCGAAGAATTTTATGACGAATGCTAAAAAAGTTTTAGAAATCTATCCAAATGGTGCTGAAAGTTTGGCAATTCCTACGTGGTTTTATGGTCATGAACCAAGTAATTTATTTGCCACGAATATTGCAAAATATTTTTCAAATAGTATCAGAGAAGATATGTTGTTAACAATTAGCTTGTTCGGTTTGGTTTATGCGCCTGGAAGTGCAGGAACAACCCAAGAAATTTTTCAGGAAGCAACTCAAAATCATTACGGAACTTCAGGATATTATAGTCCAATGATTTTTTTGAGCAAGAAAAGATATGTAGAAGATACAGCGATTTATTCGGTTTTGCATCAATTAGCAACAGGAAGACCATATAAAGAGTTATTATTTTTAACAGATAGTGCTGATTTAGCAATTGATTTTATCGAAAATCATCCACCAATCAAAGTTAATTAAGGAATATTTTTAAAATATTTAAAACTGAATAACTTGCTTTAGTGTAGTGTTTTATGTGGTTTTTATTTGTTTTTTGTCCGAATAAAATAAAATAATTTCGAAAAATGTTTGGTATTTTAAATAATGAACGTATATTTGCAGTCCAATAACGCGAGATGGAGCAGTAGGTAGCTCGTCGGGCTCATAACCCGAAGGTCACAGGTTCGAGTCCTGTTCTCGCTACTAAATCGCGAGGTGGAGCAGTAGGTAGCTCGTCGGGCTCATAACCCGAAGGTCATCGGTTCGAGTCCGGTCCTCGCTACTACAAAGAGAGTTTCTAACAAGAAGCTCTCTTTTTTTATGTCTTTAACTGAGAATTAAGATTGGATAAACTATTTTTGCATCATGAATGTAGAAGAATACAAAAAACAATATAAATCAGATCAAGCGGTTGGTGCAATTGCGATCGAAAATCGCTTAAAAGAAGTTTATGGGACTTTAGAGCCTCGTTTTTATTCGCCTCAAGTGATGTCTTTTCAAGGAGGTGATGATCCAATTGATGGAGTTGCGGTCTTTGATGTCAATGGTTATTATCATTTGGTGAGTTACGGAATGTCGCATTTATACTATTCTGAGGAAAGTGTAGGAGCGGATTTTAGTAAGTGGGGATTTGAGTTTTCTTTCCGTGTGAAACCTGTTAAAGATGATAATGGTGAAGATCCTTTTTGGGTGGTTCAATTAATGAATAATTTGGGACGATTCGTGAACGAAACAAAAGTTTGGTTTGATGAATACCAATTTTTACCCTTAGGAGGTCCAATTCGTACAGATTCGCAAACGGACATTGTTGGTTTGGCTTTTATCAAGGATGATGATTTAGATGAAATTGATACGCCGCATGGAAAAGTTACATTTATACAAATGATTGGTTTGAATTCGGAACAATTGAAAAGATTGGAAGATAATTCAACCAAAGAAGAAATAATGTCTGTGATAGCTGAAATAAAGTCAGTTAATCCAAAATTTGTGTGTGAATTATAGTAGAAATTTTTAAAATAAAACATATTTGCGTTAACCTATTTCTTAAATTATGTTAAATGTAAAAAACAGATTGTCAGTATTTTAAGCTTGGTATTTGTTTTGATTATATCTAAATGTTAGTAGCACTAACAGTAGAATAAATTTTTCATAGGTTAGGTTAATAATTAGTAAAGCTAATTATGAAGCACTTCTTCGGAAGTGCTTTTTTAGTATATTTAAGAAGAAAAAATAAAGATGTTTAAAAATTTATTCAACCGAAATAAAAATCAATCAAATAACCAAGAAGAATCAAAAACGATGACTTTCGAAGAAATTATTAATTCAGATAAACCAGTTTTGTTAGATTTTTTTGCAACTTGGTGTGGTCCTTGTCAAATGATGGGGCCAGTATTGCAACAAGTGAAAGAAGAATTGGGAGATGATGTCAAAATCCTAAAAGTGGATGTTGATAAATATCAAGATTTAGCTGCACGATATCAAGTGCAAGGAGTTCCGACTTTTGCTATTTTCAAAAATGGTGAATTATTATGGAAACAAAGTGGAGCACGACCAAAAGAACAATTGGTGGTAGAAATCAAAAAATATATTTAAAAATAGGTTTGCTTTGCAACCAAAGTCGATTAAAAAATCCGCTCATTGAGCGGATTTTTTTGCTTATGTAAATTACTTAAAATTAGGTTTTCTTTTCTCAACAAAAGCAGTTGTTCCTTCTTTGAAATCTTCTTCGTCAAATAAATTTCCGAAACTTTCAATTTCAACTTCAAAACCATTGTCTTTATCTGACGCATTAATTGCTCGAATCGCGTGACGAATCGCTACAGAAGAATTTTTTGAAATTTTAGTCGCAATTTCTTTTGCACGATCAATTAATTCAGCTTGCTCAACAACTTCATTCACTAAACCAATTTCATGCGCGCGTTCAGCTGTAAACATATCTGCTGTCATAATTGCTTGCATTGCACGACCTTTTCCAATTAATTTTGGCAAACGTTGCGTTCCTCCATAACCCGGAATCAAACCTAATGTAACCTCTGGTAATCCTAATTTTGCATTAGTTGATGCTATACGAAAATGAGACGCCATCGCTAATTCTAAACCACCTCCTAAAGCAAAACCATTCACTGCGGCGATTACAGGTTTTTTAGAATTTTCAATTTTATCAAAAACATTTTCTTGTCCTTTTGCAGCTAATTGTTCACCTTGACGACCATCAAAACTTGCAAATTCTTTGATATCAGCACCAGCAACGAAAGATTTTTCACCAGAACCTGTTAAAATAATTACTCGAATAGCGGGATCAGAATCTGCGTCTGTAAAAAAGTTTGAAATATCATCTAATAAATCTTTGTTCAATGCATTTAATGCTTGCGGACGATTTAAGGTAACTAATGCAATTTTATTTTCTACTTCAACAATCAGATTGTTATAATTATATTCCATTTTGTTTGTGTTTTTATTATTCACTCAAAAATATCAATTGTTCACTCAACTAAAAAATTTATCAAAAAATAATTTGTACAATTCAAAATCCTTTCTAAATTTGTCCCAATGAAAACATTATTTACAAATAACTGGTGGTGGAATATCGAACAACAAAACGTTGGTTCGTGAGACCTCTATGCAGTTATATGTAGAAAAGGCTTGTCGTAACCGACAAGCCTTTTTTTGTGCTCTAAACCTAAATATTTAACAAATGAATTTAACTTTTAACATACAGAAAGAAACTGTTTTAGCCGATTTAACAACTCCTGTTCAGCTTTATTTGAAATTGCGAGATATTTATCCGAATGCCTTATTATTAGAGAGTTCTGACTATCATTCTAAGACAGATGCTAACTCTTTTATTTGTCTAAATCCGATCGCAACTTTTAAGGTTACAAACGGAATTGTGAATGAAACGTACGCGAATGGAGAAACAAAAGAATATGCGTTGAATGGTCAAGAATTGACAGAAAAATTCAAAAAATTCACAAGTCAGTTTATGATTCAAAATGGAGAAGATTTACTTGTAAATGGTTTATTTGGATACATTGCGTGGGATGCGATTCCACATTTTGAAACAGTAAAATTTTCAGCAAAAGGAAACGAAGCAACGATTCCAGAATTTTCGTATTCGTTCTATCAAAATATTGTGGTGTTCAATCATTTTCACAATGAAATTCAATTCATCGAATTTCAAAATGATGAAATAGATTCTAAATTTTCTGAAATTAAAAGTGTTGTTCATAACAAATCAATTGTTGAATATCCATTTAATGTAGAAAGTGAAATTCAATCGAATTTAACAGATGATGAATTCAAAGAAATGGTGACAAAATGTAAACAATCTTGTTTCCGTGGAGATGTTTTCCAAATTGTTCCTTCTCGTCAATTCAAACAAAAATTTTCGGGTGACGAATTTAATGTTTACCGCATTTTACGCTCTGTAAATCCTTCGCCCTATTTGTTTTATTTCGATTACGGAAATTATAAAATCTTCGGATCTTCACCAGAAGCGCAAATTATCATTAATAATAATCATGCAGAAATTCATCCTATTGCAGGAACAGTTCGCAGAACTGGAAGTCCAACTTTGGACAAAGAATTGACCGAAAAATTAATTGCTGACCCAAAAGAAAATGAAGAGCATGTGATGTTGGTCGATTTGGCTCGCAATGATTTAAGTCGAAATTCTGCTGATGTAAAAGTCGCACAATACAAAGAAATTCAGTATTTCTCGCATGTGATTCACATGGTTTCAAAAGTAACTGCTCAATTGGATCCAAGCGTAAATACGATGAAAGTTTTTGCAGACTCTTTTCCGGCTGGAACACTTTCTGGCGCACCAAAATTCAAAGCAATGGAATTATTAGACGGTTACGAAAATCAAAATCGTGGCGTTTATGGTGGCGGAATTGGATATTTAGGATTCAACGGTGACATCAACATGGCGATTGCGATTCGTACGTTCGTCAGCAAACAAAATACCTTATATTTTCAGGCTGGTGCTGGAGTTGTTTCCAAATCGGTCGAAGAAAATGAATTACAAGAAGTCAATCATAAATTAGGAGCGCTTCGTCGCTCAATAGAAATCGCTCAAAACCTATAAACTATGAAAATTTTAGTTATCGATAATTACGATTCGTTCACCTATAATTTAGTGCATTCATTAAAGAAATTCGCCGATGATATTACCGTTGTTCGCAATGATGGAATTACTTTGGAAGATGTGAATAATTATGATAAAATATTACTTTCTCCAGGTCCAGGAGTTCCTGATGAAGCCAATTTATTGAAACCAATCATCGAGAAATATGCTTCAACAAAATCTATTTTTGGCGTTTGTTTAGGACAACAAGCAATTGGAGAAGTTTTTGGAGGGAAATTATTAAATACACAAGAAGTTTTTCACGGAGTTGAATCTAAAATTGAAGTAATAAAAGACGAAGTGTTATTCCAAAATTTACCAAAAAAATTAGAAGTTGGACGTTACCATTCTTGGGTAGTTTCAAATGAAGATTTTCCTGAAGAATTAGAAATTACAGCAGTTGGTCCAAAAGGAGAAGTGATGGCTTTACGTCACAAAACGTATGATGTTCGCGGTGTTCAGTTTCATCCAGAATCTATTTTAACACCACTTGGAGATGAGATGATTAAGAATTGGTTAGAAGCTTAAAACGATGAAAAAATTATTAAATTTATTATTCGAAAATTATACTTTGAGCGAAAATGAAGCCTATCAAATTATGGTGGAAATTTCGGAAGAAAAATATTCGGCTGTCGAATTAGCTTCATTTATGACCATTTTTAATATGCGTAACATTACGTTGGAAGAATTAAAAGGATATCGTCGAGCGTTGTTAGATTTATGCATCAAAGTTAATTTACCAAAGCAAGCGATTGATGTTGTAGGAACGGGCGGTGACGGAAAAGACACTTTTAATATTTCGACATTGAGTTGTTTTGTCTTGGCTGGAGCTGGAGAGAAAATTATTAAACAAGGAAATTACGGAACGTCGTCTGTAAGCGGTTCTTCGAATATGTTGGATAATTTTGGTTACGAATTTTCTGTTAATCAAGATAAATTAAAACGTGAGTTCGAAGAAGTTGGAATTACATTTTTACATGCGCCACTCTTTCATCCGGCTTTAGCGAAAGTTGCTCCGATTAGAAAAGGTTTGGCGATAAAAACATTTTTCAATTTAATGGGGCCTTTGGTGAATCCTGTTCAACCAGAATTTCAAAATTTAGGAACATATGATGTCAAAACTGCTCGATTATATCATTATGTGATGCAAAATTCGGGCGTGAAATATTCGATTTCGACTGCGTTGGCTGGTTATGATGAAGTTTCGTTGACATCGCCTACAAAAGTGTTCAATAATTCGGGGGAATTTGTTTTAGAAAGTAAAGATTTTGGTTTAAATATTCTTCAACCTGATGAGATAAAAGGAGGAAAATCAATCGAAGAAAATTCAAAAATATTTTTGAGCGTTTTAGAAGGAAATTCAACTAAAGCACAAAAAGAAGTTGTTTTAGCAAATGCTGCTTTAGCGCTTAAAACAATTTATCCAACCAAAGATTTAATCGAATGTGTAGCAATTGCGAACGAAAGTTTAGACAGTAAAAAAGCATTGAATGTATTCCAAAAATTAATGAAACCATGAAAACGATATTAGACGAAATTGTCGCGCAAAAACGTATTGAAATTTTAGAAAAACAGAAAACTCAATCAATAGAAAGTTTTAGAAATTCAGAAAATTTTTTGCTTCCTGTTAAATCTACAAAAGCTTCAATTTTAGATAAATTAAAATCTGGAATTATTGCAGAATTTAAGCGAAAATCACCATCGAAAGGTTTTATTAACAAAGACGCAAATGTAAAAGAAGTTGTTTCCGGTTACGAAAAGTTTGGTGCTTCTGTCGTTTCTGTTTTAACAGATGAGCAATTTTTTGGCGGAAGTTTTGATGATTTAAAACAAGCAAAAGAAGTGTTGAATATTCCTGTTTTGCGTAAAGATTTTATTGTTGATGAATTTCAAGTGTACGAAACAAAAGCGATTGGTGCAGATTTGATGTTATTAATTGCAGAATGTTTAACAAAAGACGAAGTCTATAATTTAGCTAAAACTGCTAAGGGAATTGGATTAGAAGTTTTATTGGAATTACATTCAGAAGATCAATTAGAAAAGGTAAATGAATTCATTGATTTGATTGGAATTAACAATCGTAATTTGAAAAATTTCGAAGTTGATATTGAAAAATCAAAACAAATCTTGAAACAATTACCAACCGATTTAATTAAAGTTGCGGAAAGTGGAATTTCTGATCCTAAAACAGTAAAAGAATTAAGACAAGCTGGATTTCAGGCATTTTTAATTGGTGAAAATTTTATGAAAGCAGATAATCCATCTCAAGCATTTGAGCAATTTGTAAAAGAATCAAAATGAAACGTTTTCAAGTAAAGGTTTGCGGAAATAATAACATCGAAAATTTTAAAGAAATTGCAGCAATCGAACCCGATTATGTAGGCTTTATTTTCTATCCAAAATCAAAAAGATTTGTAGAAGACGAATCTATTTTTGAAGTTTTTCCGAATGCAGAAAAAGTTGGCGTTTTCGTGAATGAATCAGTCGAGAAAATTCTCGAAAAAGTTGAAGAATATAAATTAGATGTTGTCCAATTACATGGTGATGAAACAGCTGACTTTTGTGAAGAATTAATCAATCAAAAACATCAACGATTATTAACTGATGAAAACTTTTTAGACTTTAAAATTTGGAAAGCCGTTGGCATAAAATCGATTGAAGATTTTCAACAATTAACCACTTATCAACAAGTTATTGATAGTTTTGTTTTCGATACAAAATCAAATAATTACGGAGGAACTGGAAAGAAATTTGATTGGCAATTGTTAACAAATTATCAGTTATCAATACCCTTTTTATTAAGTGGCGGAATAACACTTGAAGATGCATTTATCTTGAAAAATTTTCAGCATCCGAAATGTATTGGATTTGATATCAATAGTGGTTTTGAGTCAGCACCAGGAATAAAAAAAACTGACGAAGTAAAACAGTTTATCGATACAATTGATGGACGAATTGAACAAAATTAAAAAAGAAACAAAATGAAATACGAAGTTGACGAAAGAGGTTTTTATGGTGAATTTGGAGGAGCATTTATCCCAGAGTTATTACATCATAATTGTGAAGAATTATCTGAAGCTTTAGCACAATATATCGATACAGACGAATTCAAAAATGAATTTAATTTGTTATTAAAAGATTACGTTGGTCGACCAAGTCCATTGTATTTTGCACCAAATCTTTCAAAAAGATATAACACCAATATTTTATTAAAGCGTGAAGATTTGAATCATACAGGTGCACATAAAATCAATAATGCGATTGGTCAAGCTCTTTTAGCAAAACGAATGGGTAAAACCAAAATTATTGCCGAAACTGGTGCTGGACAACATGGTGTTGCAACTGCTACTGTTTGTGCGTTGATGGGATTAGAATGTATCGTTTTTATGGGAGAAATTGACATTGCTCGTCAAGCACCAAATGTTGCACGAATGAAAATGTTAGGTGCAGAAGTTATTCCAGCAACCTCAGGAAGTAAAACCTTGAAAGATGCAACAAATGAAGCGATTCGTTATTGGATCAATAATCCTGAAACTTTTTACATCATTGGTTCTGTAGTTGGTCCTCATCCTTATCCAGCAATGGTAACGAAATTCCAAGCGATTATTTCAGAAGAAATTAAAGCACAAATGAAAGAGAAATATGGGAAAGAAAATCCTGATTACGTGATTGCTTGTGTTGGTGGCGGAAGTAATGCTGCGGGAGCTTTTTATCATTTTTTAAATGATGATTCTGTCAAATTAATCGCGGTTGAAGCGGCAGGTTTGGGCGTAGAATCTGGAGAAACTGCTGCTACAACTATCAAAGGAACAGAAGGAATTATTCACGGAAGTCGAACATTATTGATGCAAGATAAAGATGGACAAATTGTTGAACCTTATTCAATTTCGGCTGGATTAGATTATCCTGGCGTTGGTCCTTTACATGCGCATTTGTTCAAAACTGGACGTGCTGAATTCTTAAATGCAACAGATGATGAAGCCTTGGAAGCTGCTTTTATGTTGACAAAAGAGGAAGGAATCATTCCTGCATTAGAATCTTCTCACGCTTTAGCTGCTTTAGAAAAAATTAATTTTAAACCGCAAGACATTGTGATTCTGAATCTTTCAGGAAGAGGAGATAAAGATTTAGAAACATATATGAAAGTTTCCGAAAAATATTCTTAAAAATATTTGGTTAATTTTCAAAAATCACCTTACATTTGCACCCACGATAATGAAATCTATCGGGGTGTAGCGTAGCCCGGTCATCGCGCCTGCTTTGGGAGCAGGAGGTCGCAGGTTCGAATCCTGCCACCCCGACAAAATTTTCATCCGAAAATAGAAAGATTTATCGTAAAAGAATGACCGAATCGGGGTGTANNAATCCTGCCACCCCGACAAAATTCAATGAATTTTTGGATCGGTCCAGTAGCTCAGCTGGATAGAGCAACTGCCTTCTAAGCAGTAGGTCTCAGGTTCGAATCCTGACTGGATCACACGTTTTATTAAAAACCAGGAGAGGTGCCAGAGCGGTAATGGAGCAGATTGCTAATCTGTCATCGGGAAACCGATGCCAGGGTTCGAGTCCCTGTCTCTCCGCATTTTTTTTGAATGACCGAATCGGGGTGTAGCGTAGCCCGGTCATCGCGCCTGCTTTGGGAGCAGGAGGTCGCAGGTTCGAATCCTGCCACCCCGACAAAAACCTTTGTATATTTGCAAAGGTTTTTTTTATACATTTATTTCATGAAATCTATCTTAGGTAATAAAGAATCTTTTGTCTCATACTCTGTCGCTTTTCTATTTATTTTAATCATGATTGGAACAGCAATGATTTATGATGATAAAGAAATTATTTTACCAGAAGTTGCTGCATTATCTGTCGGAATTTTAACGTTTCGAGAAAATAAATGGCTACAACGACCATTTCATATTTTTTTACTTCCATCCATAACTGCTATTTTAGGATTTGGGATTAATTTTTTACCGATTATATTATCATTCAAATTAGCATTGGTATTGGTTGCAATGTTAATTGTCTTGAAAATTTTTAAAAGTCAACTTGCGCCAGCATTAGCTACGGGATTATTACCAATTGTTACAAATACAGAATCTTTTGTATTTCTATATGCGATATTTCTATTTGTCTTTTTACTTTTTCTATCAATAAAAATATTCAAACTAAAACCAACTGAAAATGCGGTTCCAATGATTTATACAAGCCATAACAGATGGTTAATCGGATTATGTGTAGTTTGGTTTACAGCTTGTTATTTTAGCGGTTTTGCACATTTCTCTGCTATTCCACCTATTATCGTAATTTCTTTTGAATCTTTAAATAATCCAACATTAAAATTAACCGTACGTCTAAAACGTATTCTTGTAATGTTCATGGCTACAATGGCTGGTTGTTTAACAATGCATTATCTTGATAATTGGTTAATCATTGGCTTGATCGATTTGATTATCGTAATGTTTATTTTGAAATTAACAGATTTACGCTTACCTCCTGCTTTTGCAATGGTTATTTTACCAATGATTTTACCTTCTGACTCGATAAAATATTTACCTGTTGCAACATTAATCATGAGTATATTTTTTATGCTATCGATTTATATTATTCAGAAAGTTGCTTATCCAAAAGCGATTGATTTCAAATAAAAAAGTCATCCAAAATTGAATGACTTTATGACTATTTTAATATGTTTCTTCGATTGATTTTACCATATTATAAATGAACTCGTTGTAAGGTGTCGGAATATTATATTGTTTTCCTAAACTGATAATTTCGCCTGCAAATTCATCCACTTCCGAATATCGTTTTGCTTCGCGATCTTGTAACATCGAAGTTTTACCAAATTCATCCACAATTTTCATCGTAGATTTCATTCGATCCACTTCTTCTTGACCAATTGCAACTCCATGTGCATTCCCAACTGCAAGAACTTCATTAGAAATCATATCCATTAAAACCTCGAGATGTTGATTGGTACGAAATTGTCCATATGGAAACTCCAACAAAAACGTCAATTGATTTCCGACAACATTTACCAAATATTTCGCCCACTGCGCTTTCTGAATATCATCCGATAATTGATTTGGAATTTCAGCAACATTCATCAATTCATGTAAATCGACTAATTTATCATGATTAATTGAATCCATTTTCCCAAAAATAATTTTTCCTATACTCGAAAACGTCACGCGATTATCAACTTTTACAGCATCCATATATGCAACTGCATTCACCACACGATCCCATCCAAAATGATCTGCCAAAACACGTTCAGAAGAAATTCCGTTCATCAAACTTACAATCATTGTGTTTTCACCAACAAAAGGCTTCATATCTTCTATCGCTTGCTGTAAATGTGAACTTTTAACGACTAAAAATATATAATCTGGATAATTATTCTCCTCGATTTTTGTGACATAATTAAAATCATACGCTTTATCATTCACAAAAATTTGCGATTTTTCGTATCGATTTTTTCGCTCCTCATCTACAATTACACTTACAATTTCTGGATTATATTCATAAAAACTCGCTGCATATTTTGCTCCTAAAGCTCCCAATCCAAGAAAATAAATTGATTTCATTTTTTTGTTATTTAGAAGATAAATTTAAAATAAAATCTACAACATTTACGAATTAAAGTCTTTGAAAAAATTTAATATTTCGGTTATAATTAGTTTTGATAAACTTTTGACAATTCTTTTGGATTGAGATACAAATAATAAATCAAATTACGCAAATCATCAAGGTTTGAGCTAGAATCTACAGCTATTTCATTCTCTTTTTGAAAATTCTTTTTCAATACATCATACAATTGATTTATTTTCTTCCAATTATCTTTTGCAGCAATTTTTTCAACAGATTTATTATTCGCAGATTTCGCTAATTGTGAGGGCATTTTCTGAATCGCTTCAAATAAAACATATAGATTGTTGACATGATTGATATAATTGTATGTTTCATTTACGGCAAAATAATTCAGAAGAGTTTTCTCTTCATCCGAAATTTTCAAGCTTGAAATTAACATCATTTCCTCACCTAACCATTCATAAGCCGACAATCCAATTTGAGAAGCATTTGACGTCACAACCATTCTTGGAATTGGTTCTGCATTTGCAATTTTATTTAAAGTAAATCCTGTTTTTTGATTCAGAATATTCAATCGATTATTTGCAGGAGCAAGACATTCAAAGCATAATCGCAATTGTATCCTAACGCAATAATTTCTTCAAATTCAGAAAAAATATCGGCAGAAGTATCGTTGTTAAAACTCTCAAAATTTTGCAAACAATTATCTTGATATTTTTCTATAAAATCATTCATAGAAGAATAATCTTTTTTATCATCATCCCAAATAAGATTAAAATTATAAGCAAAAATATTCACAAATTGCATCGTTTTACTTTGAGGATTTTCATCAACAAATTTTTGATATACTTCTACTTTAGGAGATTCTATATCGTAATCATCCATCAACGCAATTAAAAATCGTTCATTGATTGGAGTTTTAGTTCCAAATTTCTTTCCAACTGACTTTTTAAATTTCTCTTTATAATCAACAAAATATGATTTTTGATTATCATTCACCACAAAATAAACTTCGAGTTCAGAAAGAAGCCCAACTTTTTTGCCTAATTCTATATTATTATCCAACATATATTTTTCGAAAGTAGAATAATCAATTCCTTTTTCTTTCGTTTTTTCTAAGATCGTTTCATCAGGATAAACTCTCGAACCAAAAGGTAAAGAATATAAAAAAGGTCCATCTGCAAAAAGCTGAACAGAGGTAAATAATGTCAGTAAAAAAGTGAAAAATAATTTTTTCATAAGATTGATTTTTATAAAATTAGGAATTTAGTTGAATACTTTCTTTTATTTTATACGATTTAACATGAATAAAATTTATTATTAAAGCATTTTCTTTATATTAATTCAAACAAGACAATTCTTCAAATTGTTCTTTTAGAAAATAGTTTTTACATATATTTAACAAATTAATACATCACACGTGAGTCAAATAAATAATACTGAAGAAAAAGAATTACAAAGAGGCCTTACTAACCGACATATTCAATTGATTGCTTTAGGTGGCGCGATTGGAACTGGTTTGTTTTTAGGAATTGGACCTGCTGCTGTTTTAGCTGGACCATCTGTTATTTTGGGATATGCAATTGCAGGAATTATAGCCTTTTTTATTATGCGCCAATTAGGAGAAATGGTTGTTAACGAGCCTGTTTCAGGAAGCTTTAGTCATTTTGCATATAAATATTGGGGATCTTTTGCTGGATTTGCTTCTGGTTGGAATTATTGGATTCTTTACGTTTTAGTAAGTATGTCCGAATTGACTGCAATCGGAATTTATGTACAATTTTGGTGGCCAGAAATTCCATTATGGGCGTCGAGTTTGTTCTTTTTTATTGTGATTAACGCATTGAATTTAGGCTCAGTAAAAATGTTTGGTGAAGCTGAATTTTGGTTTTCTATCATCAAAGTAATTGCCATTATTGCTATGATAATCTTCGGAGCTTACTTATTAATAAGCGGAACTGGAGGTGAACAAGCAACAATACAAAATCTTTGGAACAACGGAGGTTTTTTTCCAAAAGGTTGGTTATCTGGTAATAGCGAAGGCGGTTTTAGTGGATTATTCGCCGCAATGGCTCTTATTATGTTTTCTTTTGGAGGTTTAGAATTGATTGGCATCACAGCTGCTGAAGCTAAAAATCCAGAAAAAACAATTCCAAAAGCAACCAATCAAGTAATTTATAGAATTTTAATCTTCTATGTTGGAGCATTAATTATCTTATTTTCGTTAGCTCCTTGGGAAACGATTACGGATAAAAGTAGTCCTTTTGTAATGGTTTTTGAGAATTTGAATCATTTGAAACTAAATATTTTTGGTAACACAATTGATTTTTCAAGATTAATTGCCAATGCACTAAACATTATTGTTTTGACGGCTGCTTTATCAGTTTACAATAGCTCTGTTTACAGTAATAGTAGAATGTTATATGGTTTGGCAGAACAAGGAAATGCGCCTAAATTCTTAAAAAAATTAAACAAAAATCACGTCCCTGTTATGGCGATTTTAGTTTCATCTTTTTTCGCAGCAATTTGTATTTTAATTAATAAAATAATTCCAGAAGATGCATTTCATGTATTGATGTCTTTAGTGGTTTCTTCGTTGGTAATTAACTGGATTATGATTTCGATAACACATCTTAAATACCGAAAACAAAAGAATTTGGAGAATACAAAAACATTATTTCCATCTTTCTTGTATCCTATCAGTAATTATATTTGTCTAATTTTCTTATTTGGAATTTTAGTGATTATGTGGTTTACAGGACTTAAAATTTCAGTAGAATTAATTCCAGTTTGGTTGATCTTCCTTTACATCGCTTATCGAATTGTAAAAGAAAATAAAAAGACTAAGAATTCTTGATAAATTTTAATTTAAAATAGTTCATATAAAAGCTTCAAGATTACTTGAAGCTTTTTAATTTTACATCATGAAAAAAATAGTTGTTGGATTCATTTTGATGATGAGTTCTATTGTGTTTTCACAAGAAATTTATCAAGTTATAGCGCAAGAAGGATTGACAGTTAGAACAAGTCCGAATGGAAAACGAATTGGTAAAATTCCGTATGGATATCCTGTTAAAATTTCAGAAAAAGGTGAAGCGTTTGCAATTAAAGATAATGGGAAAGCAAAAAGTGGAAACTGGGTGAAATTAGATGTTAGCTCGTCTAAATTAATTTTGGATGAAGGAGTTAATGATTCTTCTGCTCAAGGCGATTTGTATGCGTTTAGTGGTTATTTAATCACACAACAAAATTTTGTCAATCAATTCGAAACAGAAATTTCTACGCACCCAGCTTTTAGCGAATTTTATTTAGCAACAGCTTACAAATGCTTCGCAATTAAAGGCGACTTTTTTGGTGACGGTGTGGTGGATTATTTATATAGAATGATTGATACAAAAGGAAATATCCGTTTATTTATTGTGAATAATATGAAAAAAGGAAGTCAAATTTATGGTTTGGGAGGAGCAAAAGATCCGTTCAAAATTACAAATTATGATTTCGGAACGTTGATGATGATTCCAAAAGGAACGCCACTTTATTCGAATTATAAAGATGGAGTGAAACGAAATTTAAATGGAGTTTCTAAAAATGAAATCGTAACTTTAGATTATGATGCGATTTATGTGCATCAAGATAACGCAAAAGAAGGCGGATTTATTTACCGAAAAGATGGTAAATGGAATTGGCTGAACCAAAAATAAAACTAAAATAATTATGCAAAATATAGAAGGTAAAGTAGCTTATATAACGGGGGGAACAAAAGGAATTGGATTAGGAATTGCAAAATCATTGGTAGAAAATGGTTTGAAAGTGGCAATTTCTGGACGAAACATTGATGATGTTGAAAAAGCTCGTCATTATTTAGGAAATCAAAATGTATTGGCTATTCAGTCGGATGTGAGACATTTCGAAGATGAACAAAATGCAATTGAGCAAATTATTTCTGCGTTTGGACGTTTGGATATTGTGATTGCAAATGCTGGTTTAGGAAAATTTGCACCAGTTGATGAACTTTCTTTAGAAGATTGGAATGCGATGATTGATACTAATCTAACAGGAGTTTTTCATACGATAAAAGCGTCTGTTGAAGCACTAAAAGTTTCGAAAGGATATTATATTTCGATTGCTTCTTTGGCGGGAACAAATTTCTTTGCGAATGGAGCGGGTTACAATGCTTCGAAATTTGGCGTTGTCGGTTTTACACAAGCTGCGATGTTAGATTTGAGAAATTATGATATCAAATGTACAACGATTATGCCTGGTTCTGTGACTTCAAACTTTAATGATCATGTGCCAAATTCAGAGGATGGATGGAAAATTCAGCCCGAAGATTTAGGACAAATGGTAGTTGATTTATTGAAAATGAATCCAAATGTTTTGCCAAGTAAAATAGAAGTTCGTCCTACTAAAACAAAATAATTTAAAGATCTCGATAAGAGATCTTTTTTTATGAAAAAAATATTTCGTAATTACCAATAGTTTACATAGTTTCGTGGAAAAATAAGAAATACAATAAAGGTATTTTTTAACGAGCACTTTTTAATGAGTTTTAAAAAATCAGTCAATCATTTTCGTCGTACAATTATGCGTCGATTAACAGGAGGAATAGGTGATGGTAATTTGCCAAAAATAGACAAAGAAAAACCTCTTGAACTTAATAGAGTACTGATAAACAGACCCAATCAGCGTTTAGGAAATATTCTATTGATTACACCTTTGATTCAGGAAATTATCCGATATAATCCTGGTGTTAAAATTGACTTATTTGTAAAAGGAAAGGTCGCTCCGATTATTTTTGAGAACTATCCTCAAGTTGATCAAATTATTGAATTACCTAAAAAACCTTTCAAAGAATTGATTCAATATGCTAAAGTTTGGCTAAAAATCAAGAAAAAGAATTACGATTTAGTGATTAATGTTGATAAAAATTCATCTTCAGGACGACTTTCAACTTCTTTTGCGAATTCTAAGTATAAAATTTTTGGGAATGAATTTGAAATGAATTCGAATCAAGAAATTCATATTCATCAAGCACAATATCCAGTTTATGTGTTTAGAAAATTCTTAGAATTATTTAAAAATAAAGAAGGAAATTTAGATAATCCAACTCTAAATATTCAGTTAACAGAGCAAGAGTCTACAAAAGGAATAGAAATGTTAACTGAATTGATTCAAGATCCTTCAAAGAAAACACTTGCATTTTTTACGTATGCAACTGGTACAAAATGTTATGATGAAAAATGGTGGACAGAATTTTACAATTTATTTTATCCAAAATATTCGCAAGAATATAATTTAATTGAAATTTTACCTGTCGAAAATATTTCGATGCTAAATCATAGATTGCCTACTTATTACAGTAAAGATGTGAGAGAAATTGCAGCTGTGATGAAAAGTTGCGAATTTGTGATTGCAGCCGATTCTGGTATGATGCATTTGAGTTGTGCAGCGCCTACAAAAACAATTGGTTTGTTTAAAGATCAAAGCTTCTTAGAGCGTTATAAACCTTATGGAATAGGAAATGCTGTAGTCTTGATTAATAATGAAGATAAGGGTATTCTTGTTCAAGAAATGGATAAATTATTGGTTAAAAAAAAAACTGTTTTTTATCATCAAACAAAGTTCGTTTCGATTTGATATGAAATAAATTAGCTTCAACAAAAATATTTTAATTTCGTTTGATTATTTCATAGCTTTGTCCTCTGAAATAATTTAAAAATGTCAACAGAGTTTACAATTATCATCCCAATTTATAATGAGGAAGATAACTTGATAAGATTGGAAGAAACAATGAATCAATATCTGTCAAAGTCAATAAAACGGACTGAAATTTTATTGATTAATGATGGTTCTAAAGACAAAAGTTTGGCTCTTATCAAAGAGATTTGTAATAGAAATCAAGCTTTTCATTATATTTCTTTTGACAAAAATTATGGTTTATCTTCAGCTATAAAAGCTGGTTTTGATACAGTGGAATCAAAATGGGTTGGTTATATCGATGCGGATTTACAGACTGATCCAGAAGATTTCAATAAATTATTAGCGTTAGCAGATCAATATGATTTGGTGACTGGAGTTCGTGCAGATCGCAAAGATTCTTTCGTGAAAAACATGTCATCTAAAATTGCCAATTCTATTCGTAGAGCATTTACTAATGACGGAATGGATGATACGGGTTGTCCATTAAAAGTTATAGATGCTGAAAAAGCGAAGAAAATTCCGATGTTCAAAGGATTGCACCGTTTTTTACCAGCTATGATTTTATTACAAAATGGAACGGTTACTCAAGTTCCTGTCAAACATTTTCCTCGTATCGCGGGCGAATCAAAATTCAATTTATGGAACCGTTTATTAGGACCGTTAATGGATTGTTTTGCATTTGTTTGGATGAAGAAAAAATACATCAATTATAAAATTCAAGAAAGAGCATAATGCCAAATTGGGTTATCATCAGTATTGGTTTTCTTGCACAAGCACTTTTTTCGAGTCGTCTTATTTTACAATGGGTTGTTTCTGAAAAGAATAAGAAAGTTCTTACACCAAAATTATTTTGGGAAGTTAGCTTGTTTGCATCTGTTTTGCTATTTTTATATGGTTATTTGCGTCATGATTTTTCGATTATGTTGGGACAAACATTGACGTATTATATCTATATCAGAAATATTCAACTTCAAAATCATTGGAAAGAATTTCCGAAAATAGTACGCATTTTCTTGTATGTTTTTCCTGCATTAATTGTTTTATATGGTTTCAATAACGGAATTTTTGATGTAGATTTATTATTCAAAAACGAAAAAATTCCGATGTGGCTTTTATCTTTAGGAGTCGTATCTCAGGTACTTTTCACATTTCGTTTCGTCTATCAATGGATTTATTCCGAACGAAAACACGAATCGCAATTACCAATGGGATTTTGGGTCATTAGTTTAACAGGATCATTGTTGATTTTAATTTACGCGATTATTCGAAAAGATCCCGTTTTATTTGTTGGTCATTTTATGGGATTTATCGTTTATGCTCGAAATATATTAATCAAACGAAAAGAGAAAAATGGTTCAGTGGATTAAGCAAAATTCAGTTTTATTTTTAATCATCGTAACAATTTTGATGTTGTTTGTTAATCTTGGCGTTTTACAAACCAACATTATGGAGGCTCGAAACATTATTTCGGCGCGAGAAATGGTACACGATGGAAATTGGATTTTTACCACGCTTAACGGTTTGCCTCGTTATGAAAAGCCACCTTTACCAACTTGGATTACAGCTATTTTTGGAAGTGTTTTTGGTTTCGAAAACTTTTTTTGGCTACGCATTCCAGTTGTTCTAATTACCATTTTATTAGTCGTTTGGTTCTATAAAACATTAACGCATTTCGATTTAACAAAACAACAAGTTGTTAATTCTTCATTGGTTTTAATCACTTCATTTTACGTGTTTTTCTCTGGGAGAGATAACAATTGGGATATGTACACGCATAGTTTTGTGATGGGAGCGATATTGTTTTTGGTGAAAGAATTTCAATCATCAAAATTTAATTTATTCAACTTTATTGCTGCATTTTTATTGTTAGCTTGTTCGATAATGAGCAAAGGTCCAGTTTCGTTGTATGCGCTATTTTTACCGTTTTTAATTGCTTATTTTATTTTTTATAGATACAAATTAGGAAGAAATTTAGGAATTACAATTTTAACGATAATATTAGGTTGTGTCGTAGGATTTGCATGGATGATGTATGTGAAATATTTTGATCCAGAACATTTTTTAGCGGCTTCTCAAAAGGAAGTGAACAATTGGCACAGCTATAATACTCGTCCAATTTATTATTATTGGAGTTTCTTTACACAATCTGGTTTATGGACAATTCCGGCTTTGGTAAGTTTGATTTATCCTTATCTAAAAAATAAAGTTGCAAACAAAAAAGCCTATCAATTTGCTTGGTTATGGACAATTTTATCGGTGGTTTTATTATCTGTAATTCCAGAAAAAAAATCAAGATATTTATTACCAGTTTTAATTCCTTTAGCGATGAATATTGGCTTTTATATCGAATATTTACGATTAGAATTCAAAAATTTATCAAATAAAACTGAACGATATTTTACCAATTTTGCGTTTGGTTTATACGGAATAATAGGAATCGCAATTTCAGTTGGTGTTTTTATTTATACAAAAGATCGTTTGTCAGAATTTTTGGTTTGGTCGATTCCTTTTGCTATTGTTGGATTAATTTTAGGAATCTCAATTTTTAAAGGATTAAAGATAAAATCATTCGAACAGATATTTTACTCAACTATTTTATTGATGTGTTCAGTTGTTGCATTTGGATTTCCACTTTCCAAATTAACTTTTTCCGAAGAGTTGTATTCTTCTGCTAAAAATCTGAAAAAATTAGAACAACAAAATCAAATCAAAACATACGAATGGCAAAGTTTTGTTCCTGAAATAGTGTTGGATTATGGGACTTCAATTCCTGCAATTAACTATGGAAAGAAAACTATCTTTCCGAAAGAAGAGAAATTTGGAATGTTAGCAAGTCCGTCAGATTCTACTTTTTTTGCAGATCATTTTAATAATTATTCAATCAAAAAAATTGGTGTGGTCGATTTGAATCATTCTTCAAAAAATCAAAAAAATTATAACGATCGTATCCAAAGAAACTATTATTTGATTCAAAAAAAGTGATTAAATTTCGAGTAAAATTTTTAGCTTAAATTTTCGTTATTCTAATAAAATCTTTTGCAGTTTCGGATTCTATTTTTTCTATGTTTTTGGTTAGTGAACAGTTTTGTTTTTGCTCAACATTTTGGGTGGAAAAATCCTAATTTTAGACAAGATTCTGTTCAACTTTCTGATACGATAAAGCTTCAAAATAAAGGAATTTTATCCGAAAAATTTCAAATTTTAGATTCAACAGGAAATCCAATTTCAAAAGAATTTTATACGATAAATTTTGAACGAAACGAGGTTTATTTCAATTCTTCAATCGCCAAACAAATGGTGAAAATTCAGTATTTTGTTAATCCAAAATTAGCCGAATCTGTTTTTTATGCCAAAAATCCGAATATCATTGTTAATGATGCAAAACCAGTTGATATTTTTCATCAAATAGAACCGAATTCAAAACAAGCGAACAAAGATGTTTTTGATGGTTTGAATAGTAAAGGTTCGATGGTTCGTGGTATTCGTTTTGGGAATAATCAAAGTGCGTCTGTGCAATCTTCGTTGGATTTGGAATTGTCAGGAAAATTATCGGATGATATTACAGTAAATGCGGCGATTGCGGATAATAATGTGCCAATAGAATCGGATGGATACACGCAAAATCTGCAAGAATTTGATAAAGTTTACATCGAATTAGCCAGTAAAAATTCGAAAATTAGAGCTGGACATATTGATATTAATACCAATCAAGAACGAGATTTTTTCAATCCATTTAATCAAAAAGTAACAGGTTTACAATTGTCAACTCAGTTAAAAGGCGAAAAATCGTCGACCAATATTTTTGCTTCTGGAAGCATTACACGAGGTGAATTTATGCGTGTTAATTTTGTTGGACAAGACGGAAATCAAGGTCCTTATAGGCTTTCTGGAAAGAATAATGAATTGTATGTGATTATTATTTCTGGTAGTGAGAAAGTATATATTGATGGTGTTTTGTTGGAGCGTGGCGAGCAAAATGATTATGTAATTAATTACAATACAGGAGAAATTTCTTTCACTTCAAACCGATTGATTACCGCAAATACGCGCATTAATGTGGAGTATTTGTACAATTCTCGAAATTATTCACAAGTTTTACTTTATGGTGGAGCTGAATATGAATCGGAACGATTGAAATTGTCAGGTTTTTTCTTTTCTCAAGGAGATTCGAAGAATAATTCACTTGGAAATGATTTGACAGATGCTGAAAAGCAAATTTTGGCAAATGCAGGGAATGATCCAGATAAAATGTACACCGTTTCTGCAGAGAAAACGACGTATGATTCGAATAAAATCTTGTATCGAAAAGTAAATCAAAATGGATTAGATATCTTTGAATATTCGACAGATCCAAACGATGAATTGTATCAAGTGGCTTTCACGTATGTTGGAGCTAATCAAGGAAATTATCGACAAATAAATGCGAATCAAAATGGGAAAGTCTTTCAATATAACGAAGCAATTGCTGGAGTTTTACGAGGTGATTATGAACCAATAAAGCAATTAATTTCGCTTAAAAAGTTGCAGATTTATACGTTGAATGGACAATATCAATTGAGAGATAATGGAAATGTTGGTTTTAATTTAGGTTTGAGTAATTATGATCAAAATTTATTTTCATCGATTGATGATCAAAACAATTCTGGTTTAGCAACTCGTGTTTATGGTGAAAAAACATTTTCTTTCAAAAATTGGAAAATTACACCTTATGCGGAATGGAATTTTATTAATAAAAATTATAAAAGTGCAGAGCGTTTACGAGCTGTTGAATTTGCACGAGATTTTAATTTGGAACAAGAATTAAGTGGCGTAAATCAGAATTTTATCACAACAAAAATCAATTCATCTTGGAAAGAAAAATTTAATGCACAATATAAATTCGATTATCTTGAAAATACTGGTTTGTACAAAGGTTTGAGAAATCAACTTGATGCAAATTATAAAACTGAAAAAGACGAAATCGTTGCGCAAGCAAATATTTTATCAACAAAAGCAACGCTTCAAAATACCAATTTTGCGCGTTATATGGTAGATGGAAAACGAAAAATTGGAAATAAATTTTGGGTTGGAGCGAGAGTTTGGGGCGAGAATAATGACATGGATGATTTGACAAAAAATCAAAAATCAGATTTAAGTTTTAAATGGAATGAATTTCAGTTGAAAGGAGGTTTTGCAGATTCGCTTGGTCATAAAATCGATTTGACGGTTTATCAACGTCAAGACGATTCGGTTCGTTTAGGGACTTGGCAAAATATTCAACAAAGTAAAGGAGCTATTTTTAATTCAACATTAATACAAAAACAAAATCATCAATTAAATTTAAATTTCCATTATCGACGAGTTAATTATCAATTTTTAGATGCGCCGAACGAAGATTTTATGACAGGAAGCGTAAAATGGTACAAAGCTTTTTTCAATCAAGGTTTACAATTAAATGTAGATTATGAAGTGGGAAGCGGTGTGGAACCGCAGCGTGAATTTCAGTATGTAAAAGTTTCGGATGGAATGGGAATTTACAAATGGACGGATTATAACGGCGATGGAATTGAGCAAATTGACGAGTTTGAAGTGGCAGAATTTATCGACCAAGCAAATTATATTCGCGTGTATACGAATACAATCGAGTATTTGAAAACGAATAAAAATCAATTCAATTTTACGTTGCGTTTTCGTCCAAAACAAGTTTTTAATACCGAAAATGAATTCTGGAATCGTTGGATGTTTCAGCAAAATATCTCGGCAAGTAACTCGTTGCGCAAAGAAGGAACGACGTTAGAATGGAATCCTTTTACGAATTCGGCTCAAATTTTAGGTAAAACAAGAAGTATTCGTTCGTCGATTTTCTTTAATCAAGGAACACAATATAAATGGTCGTCAAATTTTATTTACAATCAACAACAATCCCAAACGTATGTTTACACAGGTTCTGAATACCGTGATTCAGACAGTTATTTGTTGCAAGCGCGTTATAAGATTTTGCAAGATCTAATCGCAAGTTTCGATACTGAATATATGGTGATTAACAGCGATTCTGAATTATTTTTGAGTAGACGATATAAGTTAAATAATCTTCGTTTATCACCAAAAATTACGTATCAAACAGAAAAAAATCTTGTTGCGTCGTTGTTTTATAATTATCAAAATAAGAAGAATGTTTCGGGTGAAGAGCAATTAAATCAGTCGGATTTGGGAACAGAAATTCAATGGAACGGTTCGGATAAAATGAGTTTGTTGGGAAGTTTTAGTTTTATCAACAATAAATTTATCGGAAACCAAGAATCTGTTGTTGGAAATCAAATGATGGAAGGTTTGCGCGCTGGAAATAATTTTGTTTGGCAGTTGCAAATCCAACGGCAAATCACAAGTTTTTTGCAATTGAATATTTCGTATGATGGACGAAAAACCGAAGAAAATAAGCCAATACATACGGGAAGTGTGCAAGTGCAAGCGAGGTTTTAAATAATAAAAGACGATTTTATAAAATCGTCTTTTATTATTATTTTTACATTCTATTTACTTCATCTTGATTTCCAGTTTCGCGATTTTTTACTGATAATTTATTACTTCCGAATTTATAATTCAATCCAATTCTTATGCTTTGAGTATCCCATACATTCGCAAAAGTTTGTACGATTCCATTGTTATTTTGTGATAAATATTCTTGCGCTTTGAAAATATCTGTTGCATTCAAACTCAATTCTAATTTTTTATCTAACATCAAATATTTGAACGAAAGATTGAAACGAGCATAAGGTTTTAGTTTATAATTTTGGAAAGTTTCTCCAAAATTTTGAAAATAAATCAAGTTAATAAACATCGTTTTTTGTTGATTAAGCGTAAAATCATTTGTCGAAAATAATGAACTCGACCAACCTTTGAATCGCTTAGAAGAAATTGCAACATTTGCGCTCGAATAAGAAACTTCAAAAGTAGTAACGCTTGACCACCATTTTGTAGGATTTATCGTCATATTTTGGCTCAAACCAAAGCTATCCGAATCTACAAAATTCATCCAAACAAAAGTATTATGTTTTGTGTTCTCATCAATGATTGAAGCTTGATTGACACCATCTCTCAAACTTGAATAATAAAGTCGAGTATCAAATTTTTTGTAAGTAAAAGTAAGTTCTAAATTGTGTGTAAAAGCTGGTTTCAAAAAAGGATTTCCTTCGTTGTAAACATATTCGTTTTGTATCATTCGAAAAGGATTTAAACTTTCGTAATTTGGACGATTGATACGACGCGAATAATTAATTCCTAAACTTTTACTTTTATCAAAAGTATGCAACAAATAAAATGACGGAAACAGTTTGATATAATCTGTTTTATTCGTTTGATTATTTTCTCTCGAAAAACCTTCTGTTTGTGTTGCTTCTAATCTCAAACCAGCTTGCATCTGCCATTTTTCTCCAAACTTTTTACTTCCGTTCAAATAAATTGCTTCGTTATTTTCTTTGTATTTGAAAAGATTCGACAAATTTTCATCAAATGTATAGTTGTAATTTTCGTCTGCTTTATATGCTTCAACCAAATTATTTGATTTTGATTGCGAAAATTTAGCCCCAAAACTCCAATTGAAATTTGTTAAAGGAAGTTCTACATCAATTTTAGATGAAAAATTCTCAATACGATTGTTTAAATTACTTTTTCCACCAAAAAAAGAATCTTCTATTAACTGATTATTTTTGTAAGAATTGGTTGCATAAGTTCTATTCATAGGAGATGAATAATTGGCGTAATCGGCATCAAATGAAATCTTTTTACCTAATGAATCAAGTGCAAATTCAGAATAAAGATTGACCAAAGATTGATTCGTCTTACCATTTTCGAATGAATTTCCTTTATTTGTTTGATAAACTTCGTTCGTTAAATTCTTGAAAAACATTTCTTGTGGATTTTCTGAATTATATTTCGAATTGTTGAATGAAAATTTAGAACCAATTGTCCATTTATCGGTTAATTTATAATCAACAGAGAATCGTCCTCCTAGATATTTGTTGATATAATCTGTGTAAGAAATGTTGTGTCTGCGCGCATCAGAGAAAAATAATTCGTTGTTCCATGTTCTCAGAAATCTTCTATCTCCAGCATTCAACGAAGTCTGAACTGTCCATTTATCTTTTTGTAAATTGTAAGCTGCATTGTAGCGCTCTGTGTTTCTTTTACTTCGCGTATATGATGCTCCAATAGTGGAATTCCAGCTATTATTTTTTATTTTTTTTGTTACAATATTTATAATTCCACTATTTCCTTCTGCTTCATATTTTGCAGGCGGAGTCGTGATGACTTCAATTTTTGAAATATCAGAAGCGCTAATACTTTCCAAATAATTAATCAAATCCGTTTGTGACATATAAGTTGGTTTGTCATCAATCAAAACCATTACAGAATTTTTTCCAGAAACCGCAATATTATCATTTGTTACATTCAAACCAGGAGTGACGCGCAAAACATCCATTGCAGTTCCGCCAGCCGCTGAAGTAGAATTTTCTACATTGAAAACAAACCGATCGATTTTTCGTTCCATGATTTTCTTTTCTGCTCCAACGACAACTTCTTTCAAGTTTGTAGATGTTTTAATTTCAATCTTTCCTAAATCGATAGAATTATTCAATTGAATATCTTTCTGAAAAACAATTTCTTCAAAATAGTTGATTTCAAATTTGTACGTATTTTTCTTTGCTTCAATAGCGAATTTTCCAAGTTCATCTGTTGTTAAATTGATAATTGTGTCTTGATTAGATAAGGTAATGTCAACATAAGGAAGCGCTTTATTTTGCTCCATAACTTCGCCTGTTAGTGTATAGTTTTGAGCAAATAGAAAACTAGCGCTAAATAAAATGATAAGTTGAATAAATGTTTTCATGTTGAATTAATTTTAAACAAATATTCTCCAAATCGATTCTTTTTGAACTTTAAAATCGACAAACCCTACTATATTATCGACGAATTTGATTAAAACCAAAAACCTCGAGAATCTCTTGAGGTTTTTGATTTAATTTATTTTTCCTTCATAATAAACAGGATTTCCTTTTTCATCGAAACCAATTATAGTTAATTGATAATCTTTTGGTTTATCGTTGTTGAAATATTCTATTTCTGTGTCTTCTCCTGGAGCTGTATACAAATTAGGATTCCAAAATAAAGTACTTCTTATGTCATTCGGAACATCGTTGTAAAGCGATTCGTAATCATCATTGTTAAAATATGGAAGGGATTGATTATAACCACCAATTTGAATTAAATTATTAGGTAACATAGGCGTGTTATCAACTGGCGCATCACTTCCTCGTTTAGAGTAAATTGCAATTGCATTACCAAGTAAACCAGCGCCTTTGAAAATTTTTACCATCGCAATATCTCTAGGATTAATACTAGTTAAATTATCTGAAGTCATTTTCATTTCGTTCCAATAAATTGCAACTTCAGAATTTCTAATTTTTGGAACTCCGTTAGAAACCGTTAATCCTGCAACTCGTCCAGCTAAAAAGTCCATAATATTTGTATAACCTTCTATTGGCTGAGATTCGTTTACGAAATCTATCACAGTTTCGTTTATGTTATTGAACATTCCGCTACTTAATTCATTGTTCAGCTTCTCAGTTTTCGATTTTTTATCCGCTTTTACAACAACTTCTTTCAGACGAATACTTTTATCATTGATGATTTTGATGTTCTGTTTATACGTATTCTGCTTCTCGACTTCTTCTTTATTCGTAATTTCTTCTAATAAATAAGGCGTTGCAGGCAATTTGGATTTATAACTTGTACTTTTATAATTTGGCACAACAGATAAAGTTAAAGTTCCGTTGTTGGCAGATTTTCCATTTTCCGAATTCAAGAAATAATTCATCGCCATTGGCCCATAATAAAACAAATTATTCATCTCGAAGTTTCCTTCATAATCAGTATCAAGCGTTGCAAATTCTTTTCCATTATTCTGCATTTTATAAATAATACTCAACGAAGCATTGCTCAATTCTCTCCCGTTATTATATGCTTTCACTTTGTAGGAAAGATATCTACGATCGTTGTCAATAGTAGGTTTTACGATATTTCCAACCACTAAATCTTCCCAATTAAATCTTTTCCATTTTTCTGTTATTAAAAGCGCATCCAGATTTTCTGAGAATTCATTATTTTTAAAATATTGTGTAGGATGATTAATTTTCGAACTAAAATCTCGCGTCAATAACATTGCAGAAATTAAATTGTCTTCATCATTATTTTTTTGATCTTTGATAACAGCCGAAAAATTAATTTCTTCAGGATATTTTACCTTAATTGTGTTTAATTCTCGTGGATTAGCCGTTGTTTCGAAAGAAATTTCAGGTTTTTTGTACGATTCTTTTGGATTGATAAATATCAAACGATGAGCAACCTGAATATCATTTGCATCAAAAATGGCAATGTTCAAAATACCTTTGTCATTGTCTAAAACCTCTTTTGGAACATAAGTTGAAACCGATTCCACACTTTTTACAATTTGAGAACTCATTACAAGTTCATTATTAATTGTTCCAATAATTTTATGATTCAATAAAGGATTTTCTTGATTGATGCTTTTTAATTGGATCACAATGTCTTTGCTATTTCGAACAACTTTCATCAGAATCCCATCTTTTTTAGCTTCAGGTAAATCAATAATTTGTTGATTTCCTTTTTCGTCATTTAATTGTACTTGATAAGATTTGCCTTCTTCTGCTCTCAACGCAAAAGTCGCAACGTTTTCATCTAGATTATCAAATGTTGTAATTTTATTGGTAGGATTATTTTTCTCGAATACAAAACCATTCCATTTTTTTGGTAAATCTCCGTCCGATTTTAATCTTACAGCAAATTTAGTTGTCTGATTTTGAATAAAATTTCCACCTTCCGCAAAAGCTTTTGCATTCCATTTTAAATTTGGATTATAAATCTTGACTTGATTGATATGTTGAAATTCTTCTGAGAAGAAAGTCATGTACGTTGTGTAGGCTCTTACAAAGTAAATTCCTTCTTCGTTTTCGTTTTTGGTATTCAGTGTTCCGTCACTTTCACCGTTCACAATCGGAACCAATTTTCGGTTGATTAATTTTTTGTCTTTATCGTATAATTCAACAATAAGATTTGTAGAAATTAAGCTTGGTTTGTAGCCATTTAATGTATAAGCTTTGAACCAAATATTATCTCCAGCAATGTAATCTTCCTTATCAAATAATAAATAAACTTTTTCTTGAGCGTAATTTGTATCCAGACTTTTTATAGCCGTTTCCAATTTTGATTGCGCAAAAGTTGTAATCGAGCAAAAGTATAATGCGAGTAAATAAATATATTTCATGCGAGAATGATTAATCTAATAGAATGAATTTGAATTCTTAAAATTATCATTATTTAGATGATTTTCATTCATACTTTTTATTAAAATTTATCATAACTTTTGATTGAATGACGATTTTTCTTCTCGAATAATGTTAATTTTTGTTAATGAATTTAATTAAAAGACTTTAACAAAAAAACCTCGAGAATTTCTCGAGGTTTTAAATTTATAAAGAAATGTTGTGTTGGATTAGATTCCGTCAACAATTGCATTTAATGTTGCAGATGGACGCATTGCAGCAGTTGTTTTAGCAAAATCTGCTTTGTAGTAACCACCAATATCTTGAGGTTTACCTTGCGCTCCGATTAACTCTTCGTTAATTTTTGCTTCGTTTTCTTCCATAGCTTTTGCAACAGGAGCAAATTTAGCAGCTAAATCAGCATCTTTTGTTTGATTTGCTAACGCTTCTGCCCAGTACATAGCTAAATAGAAATGAGAACCACGGTTATCGATAGTTCCTAATTTACGACCTGGAGATTTGTCAGTTGCTAAAAATTTAGCATTTGCTTCATCTAAAGCATCAGCTAAAGTTTGAGCTTTTGCATTTCCTTGTGTTTGAGAAAGGTGCTCTAAAGAAGCTTGTAATGCTAAGAACTCACCTAAAGAATCCCAACGTAAGTAACCTTCTTCTACGAATTGTTCGATGTGTTTTGGAGCAGATCCTCCCGCACCAGTTTCGAATAATCCACCTCCGTTCATTAATGGAACGATAGATAACATTTTAGCAGAAGTTCCTAATTCTAAAATTGGGAATAAATCTGTTAAGTAGTCACGTAAAACGTTACCAGAAACAGAAATAGTATCTTTTCCTTCTCTTGCACGGCTTAAAGTTTCTTTCATCGCGTCTTTAACGTCCATGATACGAATATCTAAACCTGTTGTATCGTGATCAGCTAAGTATTTTTCAACTTTTTTGATGATTTGTTGATCGTGAGCTCTTCCTTTATCTAACCAGAAAATTGCTGGAGTATCAGATAAACGAGATCTGTTAACCGCTAATTTAACCCAGTCTTGAATAGGAGCGTCTTTCGTTTGAGACATTCTGAAAATATCAGAAGTTTCAACTTTTTGCTCTAATAATGTGTTTCCGTTTGCGTCTTCAACTTTGATTGTTCCGTTTGCAGGAGCTTGGAAAGTTTTGTCGTGAGAACCATATTCTTCCGCTTTTTGAGCCATTAATCCAACATTAGGAACAGAACCCATTGTTGTAGGATCTAACGCTCCATTTGCTTTCATATCGTCTACAACAGCTTCGTAGAAACCAGCATAAGAACGGTCAGGGATGATCGCTACAGTATCTTCTTCAGCGCCATCTTTGTTCCACATTTTACCTCCGTTTCTTACCAATGCAGCCATAGAAGCATCAACAATAATATCAGAAGGAACGTGGAAGTTCGTAATTCCTTTATCAGAATTAACCATTGCTACACGTGGTCCGTTTGCTAGATCAGCTTCAATTGCAGCTTTGATTTCTGCTTCTTGAGGTTGACCTTTTATTTTTTCGAATAAATCTGCTAAACCATTGTTTGGATTAATATCTAATGCTTTGAAAGTATCAGCATATTTTACAAAAACATCTTTGAAGAAAGTTTCAACGATTGCTCCAAAAATAACAGGATCAGAAACTTTCATCATTGTTGCTTTTAAGTGAGCAGACAATAATACGTTTTTGTCTTTTGCTTCTTGAATCGCTTCTTGAACAAATGATTTTAAAGAGTTTAAGTTCATTACAGAAGAATCAATTACTTCTCCAGCTTTTAGAGGCGCTGCTGATTTTAATTCTTGAACAGAACCATCTTCTCCGTAAAATTTGATTGTATATTCAGTTGCGTTTTCTAACGTAGTAGAATTTTCAGTACCGTAGAAATCACCAGATTTCATGTAAGCAACTTCTGTTTTGCTATCTGTAGCCCAAGCTCCCATTTTGTGAGGATTTGCTTTTGCATAGTTTTTAACAGCTTTAGGCGCACGACGGTCAGAGTTTCCTTCACGTAAAACTGGGTTTACAGCAGAACCTAAAACTTTTCCGTATCTAGCTTTGATTGCTTTTTCATCTTCATTTTTTGGTTCAGCTGGATAATTTGGTACAGCAAAACCTTTCGCTTGCAATTCTGCAATCGCTTCGTCTAATTGAGGAACAGAAGCCGAAATATTAGGTAACTTAATGATATTTGCTTCCGGAGTAGTCGCCAAAGCTCCTAATTCTGCTAAAGCATCAGGAATTCTTTGTTCTTCTTTTAAGAATTCAGGGAAATTAGCTAAAATACGTCCAGCTAAAGAAATATCTGGAACTTCGATTGTAATATCAGCTGTTTTCGTGAATCCTTGTACGATTGGCAAAAATGAGTGAGTTGCCAACATCGGAGCTTCATCCGTAAGTGTGTAATGAATTTTTGACATTATGTTTTAAATTTTTTTGAGACTATTTTAATAATAGTCAATTAAAAATACATTTTTTCAATTTTGAATGCAGATACTGCAAACTTTGCAAATATACAATATTTAACAGATTAAGTTGACCATAAATCAATCATTTACACTAATTTTAGTATAATTTTTAACATGATTTTTGATAGGTCGTCAAGTTGATAATTTATTGAAACAAAATTGTTCAAGTTGATAATTTTTGACTGTTTTTTTTTTCAACTTCATGTATAATTTCACTTTTGAAAGAGCTGTCTATTTAATTCTTTTAAGAAACCAATTTTTATGAACTTAGTTTCTTTCTTAATTTTGCATAAAACAATTCTTTTGAAACAAAATTTAGCGACAATCGCATTTTATAATGTCGAAAATTTTTATTCTAAATCATCAGACAAATCTTTTTTGCCAAGTAATTTTATCAAATGGAAAGATAATCGTTATGATACAAAGGTGAATAAGATTGCATTTTGCATCTCTAAAATTGGCAAATTAGAAACAAATGAGTTGCCATATTTGGTTGGTTTGGCTGAGGTTGAAAATGAAGAGGTTTTGCAAGATTTGATTCAAAATGATTTTTTGAAAGATGGCGATTATAAAACACTTTTATATGAATCATTAGACGAACGAAAAATAAATGTTGGATTAATTTATCGTCAACAATTTTTTGAAGTTCTAGAAAGCGAACCAATTAGATTTATCTTTAAAGATCAATATGATACAAAATCTTACACACGGGATATTTTGTATGTAAAAGGAAATTTAGTTGGCGAAATTATTCATCTTTTTATTGTTCATTTACCTTCTAAAATTGATAAAGAAGTCAATCAATTAAAACGTCAACATATTTTTAAAACGATTCGAAAAAGAATTAACGATTTGTTAACCGAAAATTATTCGGCAAAAATTGTTGTGATGGGAGATTTTAATGATGCTCCAACAAATTCTGACTTAATTGATGAATTGGATACACGTTCTAAACAAGAAGAGATAAACAGAAACGAATTATTCAATCCAATGGTCAGTCTACAATCCTATAAAAGAGGTTCGATGATCTTTAAAAAACAATGGATGTTATTCGATCAACAGATTTTTTCGAAAGGATTTTTTACTTGTCAATCAAATTTAGAATATATAAAAACAGATATTTTTGATGCTGATTTTTTGAAGAATACAGGCGGAAAATCTACAGGTTCGCCATTCAGAACTTTTCTTGGTAGAAAATATTTCGGTGGATATAGCGATCATTTTCCCGTTTATACCATTTTAAAATATTAAATTTGTAGCAGTATAATTTAAGAATAGGTGAGAATCCACGAAAATGGTCAGGTTGAGATTGACGGAATCGATAAGTTGATTCTGAATGCCTTTATGGACAATGCTAACATGCCTGTTTCGCAATTAGCAAAAGAATTAGGTATATCAAATACGGCAGTTCATCAACGTATCAAGAAATTAGAAGCTTCTGGTGTGATTGATTCAACTAAAGTAATTGTAAATCCAGCAATTTTAGGTTATTCAACGATGTCATTTGTTGGTGTTTTTATGGACAAACCTTCTTCTTATAAATTAGTTGTGAAAGCTTTGGAAGAGATTCCAGAAGTAGTGGAAGCTCATTTTACAACGGGAAATTACGGGATTTTCCTTAAAATTTTGAGTCGTGATAATCTACATTTAATGAATGTGTTGAACAAAAAAATTCAGCAAATTGATGGCGTTACACGTACAGAAACTATAATTTCGTTGGAGCAACCAATAGATAGACAAATAAAACTTTAATATACAAAGATGAATATTAATCAATATTTAGACTCGACGTATCTTAAAACACCTGAACAAGCAGGTATTTCGAATTCTGATACATTAGAGATGGTGCATAAGTTAGCACAAGAAGCTATTGATAATGATATCTATGCGGTAATGATTCGTCCTGATTATGTAAGATCAGTTCGTGAATTATTGGATGAGAAAAAATCGAATGTTGTTTTGGGAACTGTAATTGGTTTTCCTGAAGGGACTTACGATTTGAATGAAAAGTTGAGAGAAGCGCAAAAAGCAATTGCTGATGGAGCCGATGAATTAGATTTTGTAGTAAACTACGAAGCGTTCAAAAAAGGTGATAGTGATAAAGTAAAAGAAGAAGTAGAAGCTGCAACATTAGTCGCATTGCGTGAAGGTAAAGTTGTAAAATGGATTATCGAAACTGCTGCTTTAACAGATGAACAGATTGTTGGTATAACACAATTAATTCGTGATACTGTTTTAGAGAAAGCAGGTGAAGAAAATGCATCAAAAGTTTTTGTAAAATCTTCTACAGGTTTTTATAAAACTGAAAATGGAGAACCAAATGGAGCAAACGAGCATGTTATTAAATTGATGCTTGAAAATTCAGGTTCGCTTCCAGTGAAAGCTTCTGGCGGAGTTCGCACGACAGAAGAAGCTGAAAAAATGATCGCTTTAGGCGTGAAAAGAATTGGAACATCATCTGCTTTAGCGATTGTAAAAGGAGAGCAAGGAGCAAAAGGTTATTAGAAAATTTCTACATTTGTAACGTCCTGAAAAAATG
>NZ_DJTP01000013.1:0-65822 GCF_002440405.1 Empedobacter sp. UBA6305
TGGGTATACGTCGCGCTTTAGACTGAACGTTTTAAGCTTTACGCATCTCCAGACTATGTTTTATAAAACAAGAAGCTTCCAATCAGTAAATAAGAGGCTTCTAATTAGTCAACAAGAAGCTTCTTCTTGATAAAAAGGAAGCTTCCTTTTTACAACTAACTCAGAACTTACAACTCATAACTCGATAACACTCCTTTGTAGATTTTTATTGTCAGTCTTAAATCTTATGTCTTATAACTTATTACTCAAAACTCAGAACTTAAAACCCGCGTTAGGGATAGTAGTGTAAATCCTTTTGTAGGAGTTGGATTTTCTGTAATCACTTCTAATCTTCTTTTACAAAAGATTGGAACGGATAGCCCAACCGAGCGATTTGCATTAGCTGTGTTTGTATTATTTTGGTTATTTTATAAATAATATAAATGGAAGGCAAAGAGCGAGGGAACGCCCAAATAATTACAAAAAAAGCCCAACCGAAGTTGAGCTTTTAAAATATAGATGAAAGGGTAATAATTTACTCGCCTAAATATGAAACTGTCTTAGAATCTCCTTCAACAGTAACTTTAGTCAAGTTATATTTTGCTAAATTTTTCATTGATTTGTCCCATTTTTTACCGCTTAAAGCAGCTTGAGATTTTAATTCATTCAAATCAATGTTTTCGTTAGCTTTTAAAATTTCAATAATTTGAGTTTCTTCTTCTGTCAATTCGTAAGCTGGTGCAGCTTTTTCTGGACGCATTTGAGGGAAGAATAAAACTTCTTGAATAGATGGATTATTTGTTAAGAACATAATCAAACGATCCATTCCGATTCCTAAACCTGATGTTGGAGGCATTCCGTATTCTAATGCACGTAAGAAATCTTGGTCGATAAACATTGCTTCGTCGTCACCTCTATCAGCTAAAGCCATTTGTGCTTCAAAACGCTCACGTTGATCGATTGGGTCATTTAACTCAGAATATGCGTTAGCAATTTCTTTTCCACAAACCATTAATTCGAAACGCTCAGTTAATTCTGGATTATCACGGTGCTTTTTAGTCAATGGAGACATTTCTTTTGGATAATCTGTAATGAAAGTTGGTTGAATGTAGTTTCCTTCACATTTTTCACCAAAAATTTCATCGATTAATTTTCCTTTACCCATAGTCTCATCAACCTCGATCCCCATTCCTTTAGCAGCTTCAAATAATTCTGCTTCAGATTTTCCATCGATATCAAATCCTGTAAAATCAATAATTGATTGACGCATTGTTACACGTTTGTAAGGTGCTTTGAAATCAATTTTATGTTCTCCGAAAGTTGTTTCAGAAGTTCCATTAACAGCAATTGCACAATGTTCTAATAATTGCTCTGTGAAATCCATCATCCAGTTGTAATCTTTGTAAGCAACATAAATTTCCATTGCTGTAAATTCTGGATTATGCGTACGATCCATTCCTTCGTTACGGAAGTTTTTAGAAAATTCGTAAACACCATCAAAACCACCAACGATTAATCTTTTTAAATATAATTCGTTCGCGATTCTTAAATATAATGGAATATCTAATGCATTATGATGTGTAATAAACGGACGAGCTGCTGCACCCCCAGGAATCGATTGTAAAACAGGAGTTTCTACTTCCATGTATCCACGATCGTTGAAGAAATTACGCATTGCGTTGAATAAACGTGTACGTTTTAAGAAAATTTCTTTCACGTGAGGATTTACAACCATGTCTACGTAACGCATACGGTAACGCAATTCTGGATCTGTAAAAGCGTCAAATACATGACCTTCGTCGTCAGTTTTTACAATTGGTAATGGACGTAAAGTTTTTGATAACAAAGTTAATTTTGTTACGTAAACAGAAATTTCACCTACTTTAGTTTTGAATTCATATCCTTCAATTCCAATAAAATCTCCGATATCCATCAATTTCTTGAAAATTGTATTATACTCAATTCCTTCTTCAGACGAAGAAATATCATCTCTCGAGATATAAACCTGTACACGACCTTCGCTATCTTGTAACTCAGCGAAAGAAGCTTTCCCCATTACACGAACACTCATCAATCGTCCGGCAAGCTTGACAACCTTTCCTTCTTCGTACTTTTCCTTAATTTCTTTAGAATTAGAAGTTATCACGAATTCTTCGGCAGGGTAAGGCTCAACGCCTAAGTCTCTTAATTGTTGTAGTTTTTCTCTACGAATAATTTCTTGTTCAGACAATTGCATAGTGAATATAATTTATATAAAATGAATGCAAAATTATGAAAAATAATCTTGATTCACGAAGTTTTTATGATTTAATAATGTAAGAATTATCAGTATTGATGCGAGTTTTAGTCTACTAACTCAAAACGGCGCTCTAATGTATAATCTGTATCTTGAAATTTTACCTTTTTGGTTTCGATACTATATGAAATCCAACCGTTATCCTTGATACGCGAAGTCGTTTTAACATAATATTTTATGTCGTCTTTCAATCTATTTTCAGAAGGCTGTTCTGTACCTAATTTTGTTGCTAATTCTTTTAGATAAGTATACCAAGAATTGGCCAACCAATCTTTATCGGCTTCCTGAAAACTTGACATAATGTAATTGGTTTGCGAAACTCCAATCTCATTCAATTTCAATTCTGTTGTAGCTGGAGTGGGAGAAGTGCTAAATAAATTGTCCATGTAAGATTGATAAACAAATGGCGCACTTTCTAAAGTAAAATTACTTTTTCCATAAAAATGATGGAATTGACGAATGTCTTTGTCAAATAATTTAACAATACTTTCTTCTGTAGAATATTGTTGAAGATTCTTTTTGATTAACGCAATCGCAGTAGGATTATCCAAATATTTATTCTCTAAATCTTCTGAAGATAAAACCAATTGTTTAATCGTTTTATCTAAATCTGTATAACCTAAAAATCGTCCGTCTTGATCTATTTTAAAGGAAATCGAAACATTATTAACTAACGAAAAAGGATTATTTAAAAATGATTTTGAATTGAATTGTATATTTCTGAAATTCCACTTTACAATGGTTTCGTTTTGATAAATATTTTCAACTTGAATAATAACGTTATAAGTATATTGTTCTTGATGCGAAATCGTGTCATCTTCCAATTTCACTTCACTTGTTGTTACATTATATCGTTTTTCGTTTCCAATATTCCAATATGTTTTGGGAAAAATAATCGTTTCCTGCGGAGCATTAAAAATGGTATCATTTTTAACAACCGGTGAAATTGTATCTTGAATAGGATCTTGGGCAAATATTTTTATCGAAAAAAATAGAAAAAACAGATAATATGTAAAATTAATTTTCATTTATAAGTAATCAAACTAATTCAAAAATAGAGCAAATTATCTAAAATGAAGTTTGAAATTCGTTAAAAAATAAAATTTAGTCATTTAAAAGTTTTATACTTAATTGATTAACTGTTTTCTTAGAACCAATATTTAAGCTAAATAAATATTCAGATTTGATTAAAATTGAATTCAAATCGTACGTATTTTCATATTTCACTTTTAATTCAACTGTTTCTGAATATTTTTTGATTTCTTTTTTTACCTGTTCTTGCGACAAATTCAGTTTAGCATCATTCAACATATAATACGCCATTTCTTCCCATAATTTCTCAAAATCATCTTTGCTCAAATTTTGGTCAGAAGCAATTGTATACGTACCTTTTTCTTTGTTGATATCTTTTAGATAAGTATTTGTGGTAGAAGAAATTGGAAATCCAAAAATATTTTCCTGTACAGATTTTCCTTCATATGTTTCACCTAAACGAAAATATTGTCCATTAAAATAATTGAAAACGTGAATTTCTTGCTCAAAAACATAGGGAACATATGTTTTCGATTTGACCATTTCCTCAATGTACGCAATATTTGCCTTATAATCATCAGATTTTTTGCGTTGTTTACCAAGTTTATCTGTTATTTTAAGCAATTTTTCTTCAATCTGAGGAACATTTAATAATTCTAAAAATTCTCCAGAAGGATTTGTTGTGAATTCGTACTCTATTCCTTCAGAATTATTGATAAAATCGCGGTAAAATTCATCAGGATCATTGGATTGATTTTTACCATTTACAAATGTATACTTATTGGCAAAATCATTCTTGTCAACCAATTCCATCGATTTATTTGATTGGTTGATGACTTTAGAAACCGTATCATTTACAGAAATCGAAAAGTTACGATCTGTAAATGAGTAGTTATATATTTTGTTTAATTCTAAATTTGGTTTTACCTGTACAGATTTTTCTTCAAAATTCACCTGCGCAAAAATGGCAGGAGAGTATAGTAAAATCAAGGTAAATAGGCTTGTTTTCATTCTCTCTAAAAGTTGTACAAATATAGAATGATTATTGAATATCCAAGTTATTTATTGAACGAATCATTGTATCAATTGGCTTAGTTTCCGAAATTTCTTTTTCCATCAAAGTTCCACCGATTTCTTTCAGCTTTTTAACCTGCGGAATAAATCGATTTTCTAGTGAACCTATAGCTTTATTGTAACTTTGGGTTGCTTGGTTTAGATTATGACCAACCGTCGCCAAATGTTGTATTAAAACATTCACACGATTGTATAATTCTATTCCAGCATCTCGCATTTGATATATATTTTCCGCAACATTTAATTGTTGCCAGCTAAACGCAATTGTGCGAAGCATTGTAATCAAAGTAGTTGGTGTTGCAATAATTATTCTATTGTTTAGTGCATCTTCTATCAAAGTTCGCTCCAATTCTAACGCAGCACCAAAAGAACTTTCAATTTGCAGATACATCACCACATAATCGGGTGCTTCTGTGTATTGATTCCAATAAGCCTTAGAACTCAAATTCTTTAAATGTTCGCGTACAGCTTTCGCGTGCATTTGTAAATGATGTTTTCTTAAATTCTCATCTTCCGTTTCAAATGCAAGCATATATTGGTTTAATGGAACTTTAGAATCGACAATTACTTTTCGATTTCCAGGAAGATTAACGATTAAATCCGGGCGAAGCAAACCATTTTCGGACTGAACAGAAGTTTGTTCTTCAAAATCACAAAAAGATGACATTCCAGCAAATTCAACGACACGACGCAATCCAATTTCTCCGTATTTTCCTCTTGTGTGTGAAGTTTTAAGAGCAGAAACTAATGTATTGGTTTCTTTTTGCAATTTATCAGTTGTACCACGCATTGAATCTAAGAAAACTTTAATTTCTGAATAAGCGCCTTCTCGAGCTTTTTCTATTTCGGATATTTTTCCGTCAAATTTATTCAAGCTTTCATTTAATGGTTTGATTAACGAATCAATCGCTTGTTGACGTTTTTCTAAATCGTTTTGAGAATTAGAAAAATGTTTATCCAATGTTGTTTTCGCTAAATCAAGAAATTGTTCGTTATTACTTTTCAAAACTTGAGCTGAAAGTGCTTCAAATTGCTCTTTTAATCGTTCATTGGTTTCGAGCATAAACGATTTTTGCTCCTCCACAGCTTTCATTGCTTCTTGATGGCGAACCGTTAATTCTGTATTTTTTTCGCGCTCTTTTTGCCATTGATCCAAATTGAAATTTGCATCATCTTTTATTTCGATAAATTCATTTTTTAGCGAATCATATTGTTTCTGAAGTTCTTGGTGTTTTATTTCATTTCCAATTATGGCTGAATTTGCTTTCGATTTTGAATATAAAAAACTGATAACGGCTCCAATGATAAAAAAAAGGATGGATGAAAGTATGATTGCGCTGTTCATAATCTTAAAATTTAAACAAAGGAACGATTTTATACGACACAATATGTCGTTATTAAAAATAAAATCATAAAAAAACGATTTCTAAGAATTGTTTTTTCATCTTAAATTAATTGTTTTGATCTCTTTAGATAATTTTTGTGCCTTTTATAAAATTAATGTTAAGAAAAAAGACAGCTTGAAAAAGCTGTCTTTGTATGATCATAAATGAATAGAATCTTGGGATTCTGTCCTTAAATTATCTTTTGTTTCGAAGATAGAATTTTTGATGATTTGAGAACTTTCGTTCAAAATTGGTAAAATCTGGCTTTCGTCTTTTGTTTCTTTAAATCCTAGTTCTAAAATCGGATCGATATAATACAAAATACTTGATGTTAAAAGTAAAGAGATTATTAATCCTAAAGCCGCTCCACCAAATCGATTAATGATTCCTAAACCAACTGCTTCTACTGTTTTTTGTGTTAAACTTGACGCTAATTTTATTGTGAAAAAAGCAATTGCAAATGTAATAACTAACGCAACCAAAGAAGTTAAGCTATCTGCAACAATGTTGTAAGAATCGACATAAACTTCGATGATTTGATAAAATTTAAAACTGAACCAAATTGCTACAAAAAAACCGACTAACCCAATTAATTGAGAAATAAAACCTTTGAAAAATCCGTTGATAAAACCAAAAGCTAACGCAATTAAAATCAGAATATCAAGTTGATTGAAATCAGTCATTAAGCGTTTTGTAATTGATGTTTTTCAGCGATTTTTTTCAATGTTCCAACTAAGACATCAATATCTTCTTTAGTTGTTTCGTATGAAAAAGATACACGTAAAGGCGTCATTTGATCAATTTCTTCTTCTGTGTACAATGTTTGCATAACTAATGAAACTTTTGCTGCACCAGAACTGCAAGCACTTCCTTGTGAAACAGCGATACCAGCTAATTCTAATTCGAATCCGATTAAGGCATCATGAAATGGTAATTTGATGCTTAATAATGCATACAAACTTTTGTCTAAATCATCTGATAATCCATTGAAAGAAACGCCTGGAATAGCTGCTTTTAATTGATCGATTGTATATTGTTTAATTTCTTTGATGTGATTAACATGAGCTTCTAACTCATCAATTGCTAAATCAAAAGCTTTTGAAAGTCCAACAATTCCGTATACGTTTTCGGTACCAGAACGCATTCCTCTTTCTTGTCCTCCTCCAGCAATCAAGGCTTTTAAATGCGAAGCTTTTTTTGCATATAAAAATCCAGCACCTTTTGGTCCATGAATTTTGTGTGCTGAGCAAGAAGCGAAATCCATTCCCAAATCTTGGAAATCTAAATCGTAATGACCAACTGTTTGCACCGTATCTGTGTGGAACAATGTATTATTTTCTTGACACAATTGCGAAATACGTTTAATATCTGTTAAATTTCCAATTTCGTTATTAGCATGCATCAAAGAAACCAATGTTTTTTTAGATTGATCTTTAACTAATTCCTCTAATTGAGCATAATCAATGTCTCCATTTTTTTGAATATTGATGCGGATTACTTCAACTTTTCCACGATATTCTAAATCTTTGATACTTTCTTGTACGCATTTGTGTTCCATATCCGAAGTAATGATACGTGTAACATCTAAATCATTTACACAAGAACGTATAATCGTATTGTTAGATTCTGTCCCACAAGAAGTAAAATAAATTTCGGCAGGAGAAATATTTAAACGCTGCGCAATGTTCTTTCGAGCCATTTCTATAAGTGCCTTGGCTTCTCTACCAAAAACGTGGGTAGAAGATGGATTTCCGAAAACATTTTTCATCACATTTGCCATTTCGTCAACTACTTCTGGACGAATTGCTGTGGTTGCTGCATTGTCTAAATATACTCTTTGCATTATCGATTATTTACTGTATTGTTGTTTACTTTGAGGTTTTGAACAACAAATTTAAGTAAAATGTAAGGATTGAAAAAGTAAAATGTTATTTAAAACGCATCAAGTCCGAAGACAAAAATCTCCACTCAGGTGTAAGAAGTATGCCTTCTTTTGCAATATACCATGGTGAGATTAAATCGTTGCTTGGATTAGAAAGAATATGAATGTCTTGACTTGGATAATAACTTTGAGCCAAAATGAATATATTATTCCCATTTTTATCTTTCGCTAAATCAATTACCATTACAGCATGACTTTTTATATTTCCCTTTTGAAAAAATACATCGCCAATTTGAATCTCTTTGATAGAGATTGGTTTTAATAATTCAGCAATTGTATTTGAATTTGTATTTTCTAAATAATAGATCAAATATTGCATGTATTTCGTATGAGAATAATCTCCTTTTACATAGTCAGTGTAAGGAATTGGCTTTGTAGAAATTTTAGACAATTTATCTATTTCATTGTATTTTTTCGAACGGAAGAAATACTCTAAACGCAAACTCATCATCGCATTTGCATTAAACTGTACATTTTTTTTGGGTTGTTCTAAATCTAAAACTCCTACATATATATTTGGATTAGATTTTTTTTGACCATCAAAAGAATAAACAGCTGTATTATTGTTTTTGAGCGGAAGGTTATTTATCCATTTACCAAAATCTGTATAATTTTGATTCCTTTCATAATTTGGAGGTGTATCAAATCTCTTGAAAATCTTTAATTCACGTGTATGAACTAAACTACTTTCTTCATTTTCAAGCAATTCATTATTTGAAGATGATTTTAAAATCTGTGTGTTACAAGATGATAAAATGGTAAAAAACGATAGAGTTAAAAAAAATGTATTCTTAAAAATTTTCATTGAAATGTTGAAAAAAACGTGCTATTCTTTGGTTAAGAGTTGAATTTGATCTCTTAATTCGGCTGCTTTTATAAAATCTAAATTTTTTGCAGCATTTTCCATTTCTTTCTGCAATTTTTGTACCAATTTCTCTTTATCTTCTGTCGAATAATTTTCATTAATCTCTGCTGCTTGTTGAATCAAATGTTTTTGTTCGTAAGGATTTTCTTCAAAATCTGCTGCAGCTAAACTTAGTTTCGTTATTTTTTTGTTTAAAGCTTGCGGAACTTTATTGTGATCTTTGTTGTATTTCATTTGAATTTCACGACGACGATTTGTTTCATCAATCGTTAATTGCATACTATCTGTAATTCTATCTGCGTACATAATCGCCAAACCATTCACGTTACGAGCAGCACGACCAACCGTTTGCGTTAAAGAACGATGACTTCTTAAAAAACCTTCTTTATCAGCATCCAAAATTGCTACTAGAGAAACTTCAGGTAAATCTAAACCTTCTCTCAAAAGATTAACTCCAACCAAAACATCAAATAATCCAGCGCGTAAATCAGCCATAATCTGAACACGTTCTAATGTATCCACATCAGAATGAATATAACGACATCGAACGCCATATTTTGTCAAATATTTCGTTAACTCTTCCGCCATTCGTTTCGTTAAAGTAGTGACCAAAACACGTTCGTCTAACTCTACTCGTTTATTGATTTCTTCCATCAAATCATCGACTTGATTTTGTGTTGGACGAATTTCAATAATTGGATCTAATAATCCTGTTGGACGAATGACTTGCTCTACAACAACTCCTTCCGATTTTTCTAATTCATAATTCGCAGGTGTTGCTGAAACATAAATCACTTGATTTTGTAAAGCTTCAAATTCTTCGAATTTTAACGGACGATTGTCCATTGCAGCTGGAAGTCGGAAACCATATTCTACTAAATTCTCCTTGCGCGAGCGGTCTCCACCATACATTGCATGAACTTGAGAAACTGTAACGTGCGACTCATCAATCACCATCAAATAATCTTCTGGGAAATAATCTAACAAACAGAATGGACGAGTTCCTGGTTCGCGACCGTCTAAGTATCTCGAATAATTCTCGATTCCAGAACAATATCCCAATTCTTTGATCATTTCCAAATCGAATTCAGTACGTTCTTGCAAACGTTTTGCTTCGAGATGTTTTCCGATTTCATGATAATATTCAACTTGTTTACCCAAATCGATCTGAATATCAGCAATTGCACCATTTAAAGTGTCTTTAGAAGTAACAAAAAGATTGGCTGGATAAATATTAATTTTATCTAATTTAGTTGAAGTTTTACCTGTTTCTACATTGAAAACTGAGATTTCTTCGATTTCATCACCAAAGAAATTAATTCTGATTCCATCATCCGCATAAGCAGGGAAAATATCTAATGTATCTCCTTTAATTCTAAAATTTCCGCGTTGAAAAATACCTTCTGTTCTCGAATATAAAGCTTGGACTAATTTATGCAAAAAAGCTGTTCTCGAGATAATTTGCCCCGTTTCAATCTGAATCACATTTTTATGAAATTCTGTTGGATTTCCAATACCATATAAACACGAAACTGAAGCCACAACCAAAATATCGCGACGACCAGAAAGTAGGGAGGAAGTTGTACTTAAACGAAGCTTTTCAATTTCTTCATTAATTGATAAATCTTTCTCAATATAGGTTCCTGATGAAGGAATGTAAGCTTCTGGTTGATAATAATCATAGTAAGAAACGAAATATTCGACTGCATTATTCGGAAAAAATTCTTTGAATTCCATATACAACTGTGCCGCCAACGTTTTGTTATGTGCCAAAACTAAAGTTGGACGTTGCACATCTTGTACAACATTCGCGATTGTAAATGTTTTACCAGAACCTGTAACACCCAAAAGTGTTTGATAACGATCATTATTTAGAATACCATTTGATAATTCTTCAATAGCTTTTGGTTGATCACCAGTTGGCTTGAATTCAGAATTTAATTGAAACTGCATTCTACAAATTTACAAATTATTCAGATAAAAAAGGATTGTTATGAATTGTGATTTTACATAGAAGTTGATAAAAAATAAAAAGGCGACTTTAAGTCACCTTTTCATCAAAACCACAAAAAAATGAGAAAACTGTTTACTTAGTAAACAAACTTCCTTCCATTATTACAAGCTATTGCCCGCTATAACCATTGCAAATATATGTCGGTTTTCTGTGCGTGCACAATAATTTGTAATACTTTGTTTTATTGGTGTCGATAAAAGTTATTTATAATAGTGTTAAAACGTCTGATTACAACGTTTTCGTTGATTTGAATAAACTTTATAGTGTTAAGTTTACACTAGCGAATTTTCGCTAAATTCCATAATTTATCTAATTCGGAAATGGTTAAATCAGCTATGTTTTGACCATTTTCTTTCGCGATTTCTTCTAATTTCTGAAAACGTGTGATAAATTTTTTGTTCGATCTTTCTAAAGCATCTTCAGAATTGATGCCATTAAATCGTCCATAATTAATCAAAGAAAATAAAATGTCACCAAATTCCATCTCTTTATCTGTTGGATTTTGTTCTTCTTTGAATTCATTAATTTCCTCGATAATTTTATCAAAAACTTGATCAGAATTTTCAAATTCAAATCCAACACCTTTTACTTTGTCTTGAATTCGGTAAGCTTTTACCATTGCTGGGAGAGAAGTAGGAACGCCAGAAAGTACAGATTTGTTACCTTCTTTTAGTTTGATTTGTTCCCAATTTTGAAGCACCTTTTCTTCTGTATTTGCTTCTACATCGCCGTAAATATGTGGATGACGATGAATTAATTTGTCACAAATACCATTTAAAACATCAGCAACATCGAAGTTGTTTTGTTCTGATGCGATTTTAGAATAAAAAACTAGGTGAAGAAAAACATCACCTAGTTCTTTTTTTATTTCATCCGAATCTTTTTCGATGATGGCATCCGAAAGTTCATAAATTTCTTCGATAGATAACGTACGCAACGTTTCCATTGTTTGTTTACGATCCCACGGACATTTTTCACGTAATTCATCCATTATATCCAACAATCTTTCGAAAGCCTGTAATTGATCTTTACGTGTATTCATCTCTAATTATTCAGCGTCTTTATCTTTTTTTGCTGTTGTTTTTTTAGCAGCAGTTTTTTTAGCAGGTTTTTCTTCAGCGTCTTTTTTGTCAGCAGCCTTTTTAGCAGGAGCTTTCTTTTTTGGTTTTTCTTCCACAACAACTTCTTCTGTAGCTTCTACTTCAGCAACAGGAGCTTCTTGTGCTTGTTGAGCAGCCATTGCAGCTTCTACAGCAGCTAAGTCGATGTTTAATAATCCGTTTTTGTGTAAGATATTATACCATTGGAATAATTTTTTCAAATCAGAATCATAAACTCTTGAATCGTCATATTCTGGTAAAACTTCTTCCATATATTTACGCAATTCTGCACCAGAAGTTTTGTAATCGATCGTTTCTCCTCCGTTTTCTTTTTTGTAAATTCTGAAGAAAACTTCAGCCAAAGGAAATTCTTGTGATACTCCGTAAATAGCAACGTTGTCTAATAAACTAACATTGTAGTTAGAAGCGATTGAGATTTTTTTACCTTTTTCTAAATCTTCAACAACAAAACCACCTCTTGTTTGAGAAACTAAACGGTATAATCCTGGTTTTCCTGAAATTGCGATAACTCTTGATAAATCCATATTCTATTATGTTTAAGGGTCTATGAAGGGAATTTCATTTTGTAACTCGTGTTTACTTTCCCTTTTGTTATATTTTTTAATTTATTACTTATTAATTTCTTTTTAAAGCTCGAAATATAGTCAATAAAAAGCTTTCCTTCCAAATGATCGTATTCGTGTTGAATAACTCGAGCGCGAATATCCGAAAAAGTTTCGGTATGTTTCACCCAATTTTCATCAAAATATTCTAAAGTTACCGATTCTGGACGTGTTACATCTTCGTGAATGTGAGGAATACTCAAACATCCTTCTGTAAAAGCCCATTCATCACCTTCAGAACTACTGATTTTTTTTGGATTGATGAAAACTCGTTTGAAATCTTTTAATTCATCTTTTACATCATCATAATCTTCATCTTCTTCGAAAGGCGAGCAATCAACAACAAATAAACGTATATCTTTCCCGATCTGAGGCGCTGCGATACCAACTCCGTTAGAGTCATACATTGTATCGAACATATTTTGGATCAGTTCTTGTAAATTTTTATAATCTTGATCGATTTCTTGTGAAACTTTACGCAAGACAGGATCTCCGTAAGCTACAACTGGTAATACCATTTTCTGATCTTTTTTTATTAATTTAACGGCAAAGATACAATTTGTTATAGTTTATGTGATAAAAATGATTGTAAAATTATTACGGCACTCACTTTATCGACCATTCCTTTTTCTTGACGTTTTTTCTTTTTCATTCCTCCAGCAAACATTGCTTGAGAAGCCATTTTTGAGGTAAACATCTCATTTTCACGATGAATTTTAATCAACGGAAATTGTTCAGAAAATTTTTTCAAAAAAGGTTGAATTTGATTTTCAATCTCATTTAATTCTCCTGAAAAACGAACAGATAATCCAACTACAAGGTCAGAAACGTTTTCTTTCTCGATATATTGTTTCAAGAAATCCATCAATTTTGATGTATCAATTGTATCAACTGGCGAAGCTATAATTTGCAATTCATCGGTTACGGCAACGCCTGTTCTTTTTCCTCCGTAATCTAACGCTAATATTCGTGACATTTGGCAAATTTAAAAAAACGATTCAATAATAAATAATCTCTATGAAATCCCTTGATTATAATTTTTATATTTGTGGCTATTATTAATAAAGATGGAGAATTTAAAACAAATCATAGAAAAAGCTTGGGACAATAGAGAATTGTTACAAGAAGAGTCAACACAAATTGCAATTCGTGAAGTAATTGAGTTAATCGATAACGGACAATTACGTTGTGCAGAACCAGTTGGAGAAGATTGGCAAGTAAACGAATGGGTGAAAAAAGCAGTTGTAATGTATTTCCCAATTCAGAAAATGGAAACTTTAGAAGCAGGAATTTTTGAATACCATGATAAAATGGAATTGAAACGTAACTATGCTGAAAAAGGAATTCGTGTTGTTCCAAATGCTGTTGCCCGCTATGGTGCGTATATTTCTTCGGGAGTTATTTTAATGCCTTCTTATGTAAATATTGGTGCGTATGTGGACGAAGGAACAATGGTTGATACTTGGGCTACTGTAGGTTCTTGTGCACAAATTGGTAAAAATGTTCATTTATCTGGTGGTGTAGGAATCGGTGGAGTTTTAGAGCCATTGCAAGCTGCGCCAGTAATTATTGAAGATAATGCGTTTATCGGATCTCGTTGTATCGTTGTAGAAGGAGTTCGTGTAGGTAAAGAAGCGGTTTTAGGAGCAAATGTTGTGTTGACAGCATCTACTAAAATTATTGATGTAACAGGTGACGAACCAGTAGAAATTAAAGGTTATGTTCCTGCTCGTTCAGTTGTAATTCCAGGTTCTTATACAAAGAAATTTGCTGCAGGTGAATACCAAGTTCCATGTGCTTTGATCATCGGAACTCGTAAAGAGTCTACAGATAAAAAAACTTCATTAAACGATGCATTACGCGAGCATAATGTGGCGGTTTAAGTAGAATAAATTTTATAAAATATAATCCTCAGCAGTTTTGTTGAGGATTTTTTATTTTCGAATCAAACATATTTTAGTAGTTTTGCTTTATAACTATGTTTTATGAAAATTTTGATTATCCAACACAAGATGATAGGCGATGTTTTAATCACATCATTGTTGTGCGAAAATATCAAAAGAGCTTATCCAAATGCTATTGTTGATTATTTAATCAATAGTAATACTTTGCCTGTTTTAGAGAATAATCCATACATCGATCATAAAATTGTTTTCGATGAAAAAGAAAACAAAGGCTTGATGAATTTGATTAAATTCTCGAAAAAAGTTAATCAAAATAGATATGATATTGTAATTGATGCTTACTCAAAATTACAGAGTTGGGTAGATGTTTTTATCAATAATGCACCAAAAAAAATATCGTACAAAAAGATTGGAAGAACGTTTTTGTATACAGATAATGTAGAAAAACATGACGAACCAAATTCATATTTAGGTTTAGCAATCGAACATCGTTTGTCTTTATTGAAGCCTTTAGGAATTGAAATTCCTTTGGCAACAGAACCGAAATTGTATTTAACAGAAGAAGAAATAAACTTTGCGAAAGATTTATTTGAAAAACATCAAGTTGATTCTACTCGTAAATCAGTTATGATTAGTTTACTTGGTTCTGATCCTTCAAAAACTTATCCGTTGAATCAAATGGCAAAAATGGTTGATTTTATTGGTCAACATTATAATGTCAATATTTTATTCAATTATTTTCCGAAACAATTATCGCAAGCAAAAGAAGTATATAATCAATTATCTGATGAAACCAAATCGAAAGTTTATTTTGAATTGTTGGGTAATGATTTGCGCGAGTTTATTGCAATTGCAAACGAATGTGATGTGATTGTAGGAAATGATGGAGGAGCAATTAATATGTCCAAGGCTTTAGGGAAAAAATCGTTTATTATTTTTTCTCCTTGGATTGATAAAAAAGTTTGGGCAACTTTCGAAGATGGAATTCATCACACAAGTGTTCATTTAAAAGATTATTTTCCTGAAAAACTTGGAGATTTAAACAATCGTCAAATAAAAAAACAAGTTGATGAATTTTATTCAATCTTTGATTTCGATTTGTTTAAAGAAAAGTTAGAATATTTCTTATCACCATTAATAAAATAAAAACAGAAATTTTGAGTTTCTATTTATAAAATTAGATTACTATAGAGAATGTCTACTAAAATTTCTGCTCTACTAATTACACTTAACGAAGAAAAAAACATCAAAAGATTTCTTGATGAGGCTAGTTATGCAGATGAAATAATAATTGTAGATTCATATAGTACAGACAAAACGGAAGAAATTGCATTCCAAAATCCAAAAGTAAAGTTTGTAAAACGCAAGTTTGATAATTTCACAAATCAACGAAATTATACACTTTCTTTGGCAAAAAATGATTGGGTCACTTTTTTTGATGCAGATGAAGAACTTTCATCTGAATTAAAAGAAGAATTAATAAAGAAAGTAAATTCAAATTTACAGGATGTAGCTTTTATGGCTTATCATTCATTTTATTTTAAGAATAAGAAAATAGAATTTTCTGGTCAGCAAAATGTGAGAGCTGTTCGTCTTTTTAGAAAATCTAAATGTAGATATAAAGATGGTTTGATGGTTCATGAATTATTAGAATGTGATGGGGCAGTAGGTGATTTGGAACAAAAAGTGAAACATCATACGTTTATTGATGAAGAATATTATTTAGATAAACTTAATAGTTATTCTCGCTTACGAGCACAAGAACTTCGTCTCAAAAATTTGAAACCATCATTTTATCATTATACCATAAAGCCTGCTTATCGTTTTTTCAATTATTTTGTGGTGAGATTTGGTTTTTTAGATGGAAAAGATGGTTATACAATTGCAAAACTACATGCAATTTCTGTTGCAAATCGTTATAAATATTTGGACGAAATTTATAGAAAAGAAAATCAAAACTTAGGTTAAATAAAGAAGTTTGAGATTTTATTATACATTTGTCATACATTAAAAATAATACAATGAAAGCATATGTTTTTCCAGGACAAGGCGCTCAATTCTCTGGAATGGGTAAAGACTTGTACGAAAATTCTGAAATCGCAAAAGAATTATTTGACAAAGCAAACGAAATCTTAGGATTTGATATAAAATCAATTATGTTTGAAGGTTCTGCTGAAGACCTAAAACAAACAAAAGTTACGCAACCAGCAGTTTTTTTACATTCTGTTATTTTAGCGAAAATTTTACCAGATTTTAAACCAGAAATGGTTGCAGGACATTCTTTAGGAGAAATTTCTGCTTTAGTTGCAAATGGAACTTTAGACTTTGAATCTGGATTAAAATTAGTTTACAAACGTGCTTTAGCAATGCAAGCTGCATGTGAAGCTAATCCATCTACAATGGCTGCAATCTTAGGGTTAGAAGATAAAATTGTAGAAGATGCTTGTGCAGAAATTGATGGAGTTGTAGTGGCTGCAAATTACAATTGTCCAGGTCAGTTAGTGATTTCTGGAGAAATTGAAGCGGTTAATGTAGCATGCGAAAAACTGAAAGAGTTAGGTGCAAAACGAGCATTAGTTTTACCAGTAGGAGGAGCTTTTCACTCACCTTTAATGAAACCTGCTGAAGAAGAATTAGCACAAGCTATTGAAGAAACAACATTCAATACTCCAATTTGTCCAGTTTATCAAAATGTAAGCACAACAGCTGTTACAGATCCTGCTGAAATTAAGAAAAACTTGATTGCTCAATTAACTGCTCCAGTAAAATGGACGCAATCTGTTCAAAATATGATTGCTGATGGTGCGAGTGAATTTATTGAGGTTGGACCAGGAAATACTTTACAAGGTTTAGTGAAAAAAATAAACAGAGAGGTCTCAACTTCTTCGGCACAAATCTAAACGAAATGAAAACATACCGTTCCAATGGAAAATTATTCCTTATCGGGGAATATATTGTGATTGATGGGGCGAAAGCATTTGCATTGCCCACAAAATATGGGCAATGTTTGTTTGTGGAAAATTCATCAGAAATAGAAAATTTAATCACTTGGAAAGCAACTAAATTTGATAATTCTATTTGGTTTGAAACTAAAGTTAGATTGAATGATTTAGAAATAATTTCGTCTACAAATGATAAATTAAGTCAATCATTACAAAATATTTTAAAACAAGCTAAAATTTTAAATCCTGATTTTTTTGATTCTAATAACAGTTATCAATGTTTAACGAAGTTAGAATATCCGCAAGAATGGGGACTGGGAAGTAGTTCGACTTTGATTGATTTGATTAGTCAATGGATAGAAATAAATCCGTTTGAATTAAATCAATTAACCTTCAATACAAGTGGTTATGATATTGCATGTGCGCATCATCATCAGCCCATTTTGTTTTCGAATAATCCTATCGAAGTAGAAGATTTAGAATTGAATTGGAATTTTAAAGATCAACTTTATTTTGTTTATCTTAATCAAAAGCAAGATACACAAGCCGTTGTTGGAAATCATTATAAGAACAAATCAAAAGATTGGAAAATGATTCAAGAGCTTTCTGATTTGGTTGTTCAAGCAACTAAAGTTGAGAATTTAACTGATTTAGAATCTATTTTAGATGAATATCAAGAACGATTAGGAGATTTTATGCAAATTTCGCAAGTCAAAGAATTGCATTTTCCTGATTATTTAGGAGCTGTAAAAAGCCTCGGAGCTTGGGGCGGAGATTTTGTTTTAGTGACGTATAGAGAAGGAATGAACGATTATTTTAAAGAAAAAGGATATGAGATTATTATTCCGTTTTCTGAAATGATAAAATAACAAAAAAGCAGATTTANNTAAATCTGCTTTTTTGTTATTGTTTTTTACCAATCATGGCTTTTAATTTCTTTTTTCGAGCTTGTTTTGTTTGAAATTTTTGCTGGAATTCTTGTGTTTTATTCCACATTTCTTTAATAACTTCTTGTTCTGGTTTATTAATAAGTTTCGCATATTCTTTTCCCATAATTTCTATCATTTCTTTTTGAGGAGTTAGACGAGAAAAATTTTTCATTCGAATATCAAAACTCATTGAATTATGAAAATTCATGCGATTTAAATCAACCAAATAAAACTCATATTGATTTTCTCCAACTTGCTTAATTAAAGTATTTCCAGGAGAATGATCCAAAAATTCAATTCCAGCTTCATGCAAATCAAATGTGAATTTTGTAAATTGTTTCAAGATTTCATTTCGATTTGAATAATTAATATCTAAAACTAATTCTCTAAAAGTTATTTCAGATGTAACTAATTCACAAAAATAATAACTTTTTAAAAATGAGATTGTATTAAAATTTTCGACATATGCGATTGGAGTAGGTGTTTTAAAACCTAAATCAATTAATTTATTAGCATATAAGAATGATCGTTCAGCTTTTGATTTTCTGAAAAATCGATATACAAATTTATTGACAATATTCGGAATTTTGAATGATTTAATCGTAGCAATTTTACCCGATTTTAATGTCTTTTTTTTGATAGAATTTCTTGTGCCTTTTGCAATATAATCGTCAATCAAGTCAAAATTGTCAATAATGGATTTGATTTCAGTTTGCGTAGTTTGATAATTATTATTTACGACAATTTTCTGTGTCATTTTTCAAAATATTATAATTAATATAGAAAAAATCTATATTTCATTTTAATCTGTCAAAGATATGTCTATTTTTGTTGAAAATAAGGACAACTTAAAACAAGTTTTTTAAAAATTTTAGAACCTAACTTATGGTAAAAAAAATTCTTTTAGAATCTCATAATCTAAAGAATCGTGCAACTGGTTTCGGAGTTTTTAATTACGAATTGATTAAAGCTCTTTCGAAATTAAATTTTGATGATCAAATTTATTTACTTTACAAAAAACCTGAAGATTTAAGGACTGAATTTGGTACTAAATTTCATTATAAAAAATATTATAGTTTAATGCGCAATCCGTTTTTCAGAACGCGTGAAAAGTATGATGTTTGGCACTCCTTAAATCAAAATATAAAAGTTGAACCTTGTCATAAACCAAAAAAATATGTTTTGACGATTCATGATGTTAATTTTATGGAAGAAAATTCGCTTGATTATAGTCCAAATCACATTAAATATTTTAAAGAAAAGATTAAGCGAGTAGATGTTATCACATTTATTTCTGAATATGCAAAGAAACAAACTATGCAATATTTTGATATTTCGGGAATAGAAAATACAATAATTTATAATGGAAATTCAATTTCAGAAATTATAAATTGTGATGATTTTCAATCTCCATTAGATATTTCAAAACCTTATTTTTATACGATTGGAGCTTTTCTTGAAAAGAAAAATTTTGAATCACTTGTAAAAATGATGAAATTTTTACCAGATTTTAATTTGATTATTTCTGGGAATTGTACGAATGCCTATGGTCAAAAAATAAAAGATTTAATTGCTAAAGAAAAATTAGAAAACCAAGTTTTTTTATCAGGTAAAGTTTCTGAACGAGCAAAGCAATTTTATATGCAAAATTGCGAAGCGTTCTTATTTCCATCAACTGGAGAAGGTTTTGGTTTGCCTCCCTTAGAAGCGATGAGCTTTGGAAAACCAATTATTTTATCTGATAAAACGTCTTTACCAGAAATTGGTGGAAAAGATGCGTTTTATTGGAATGATTTTGAACCAGAATATATGAAAAATGTAGTGGAAGATGCGTTAAATCAATACAATCAAAATTCAGATTATTTTATAGAAGCTTATATCAAAAGAGCTGGAAGTTTTAGTTGGGATAAAGCGGCAAATGAATATCTAAAGGTCTATGAAATCTAAAATCTATTTTGCGATAAATAATATTTCGAAGAAAATCGACTTCATTCAACTTTCCTATAATACCTTTGCACTCAAATTTATAAAACAAAGAAAATGTCAGATATAAACGAAATTGTAGCCAAACTAAAACAAGGAGAAACAATGCTTTATCCAACAGACACAATTCTTGGACTGGGTTGTGATGCGAAGAATGAGGCTGCAATCGAAAAAATTTATCAGATAAAAAATCGTCCTTCATCAAAATCGTTGATTATTTTGGTTGATTCTCCACGTATGTTACAAAATATTGTTGAGGTGCCAGAATTAGCTTGGGATTTGATTGATTTGAACGAAAAACCTCTTACAATTATTTACGATAATCCAAAAGGTTTACCACAATCGTTAATTGCAGAAGATAATACAATTGCCATTCGAATGACTGATGATTTGTTTTGTAAAAAAATCATCGGGAAATTAGGAGGACCAATTGTGTCTACATCGGCTAATTTATCAGGAGAATCTTCTCCAAAAGTGTTTTCGGAAGTTAATCCTACTATTTTAGAGCGTGTTGACTTTTATCCAGATGAAACAAAAACCTTTGTACCTCAGTTCACTGCATCAACGATAATTAAATTAGGTCTAGATAACGAAGTAAAAGTTATTAGAGAGTAGTTTTTTATTTCAAAACTTATACTTTTGCAGAATGAAAATCTTAGAAGCCGTATCAAATCCAATTTTTAGAAATGTAGCAGAAGTTGCTGATGAAATTAATCAAGAAACTTATGTGGTTGGTGGATTTGTACGCGATTATTTATTGAATCGTGGTCAGAAAAAGGACATCGATTTTGTAACAGTTGGAAATGGAATTTTATTGGCTAAAGAATTGGCTAATAAATTAGGACATACATCACAAGTTTCAGTTTTTAAACGTTTTGGAACAGCAATGTTCAAATATAAAGACACAGATTTGGAATTTGTAGGTGCGCGAAAAGAAAGTTATTCAGAAGATAGTCGAAAACCACATGTTGAAGACGGAACGTTGGAAGACGACCAAAAACGTCGTGATTTTACGATCAATACATTGGCAATTTCGATGAATAAAGAGAATTTTGGCGAATTAATTGATCCTTTTAATGGAGTAGAAGATTTGAATAATAAAATTATCAAAACACCATTAGAGCCGAATGTTACCTATTCTGATGATCCTTTGCGTATGATGCGTGCGATTCGTTTTGCAGCTCAATTGGATTTTGAAATAGAAAAAAAATCTTTTCAGGCAATAATTGATAATGCAGAACGTATTAATATCGTATCTTTTGAACGCGTAATGGATGAGTTTCAGAAAATTATGATGACTGACAAACCTTCGGTCGGATTATTGTTGTTGGAACAATCAGGATTAATGCAACATATTTTACCAGAATTGGTTGCGTTAAAAGGAATCGAAGAGGTTGAAGGTCAGAAACATAAAGATAATTTTTATCATACGTTAGAAGTCGTTGATAATATTTCTGTCAACACAGATAATGTTTGGTTACGTTGGGCAGCGTTGTTGCATGATATTGGAAAAGCTGTAACAAAACGTTTTGATAAAAATGTAGGTTGGACATTTCATTCGCATGAATTTGTTGGATCAAAAATGGTATTAAAATTGTTCAGACGATTAAAATTACCATTAGGACCGCAAGTAAAATATGTTCAGAAGTTAGTCATGATGAGTTCTCGACCAATTGCTGTTGTAACAGACGACGCTACAGATTCGGCATTACGTAGATTATTGTTTGATGCTGGAGAAGATTTCGACGATTTAATTACGCTTTGCAAAGCTGATATTACAACAAAAAATGAACGTAAACAAAAACGTTTCAAACAAAATTTTGAAGTTGTAGAACAAAAAATAAAAGATGTTGAAGAACGTGATAAAGTACGTAATTTTCAACCACCAATTACAGGTGAACAAATAATGGAAATATTTGATATTCAGCCAGGAAAAGAGATTGGAATCTTAAAAAATGCCATCAAAGAAGCAATTTTAGAAGGCGAAGTAGAAAATAATTATAATTCTGCATTAGAATTTGTAATTAATATGGGAAAAGATTTAAATTTGGAACCGAAAAATATTTAGAAAGTGATATATAAAATTCGTGTATTCCTTGATGCAAAAGAGGATGTTTTTAGAGACATAGAAATTAAAGAGAAGCAAACATTATTCACATTGTACAAAGGTATAATTAGTGCTTTTAGTTTACAAGGTGAGGAGTTGGCGTCGTTCTATGAAGTAGATGAAGATGGAAACCAAACAAAAGAAATTCCTTTAGAGGATATGTCTGATGATGGAACTGATGAAACAATGGCTGATTTTTATATCAAAGAAGCTTTTGCTAATCAAGGAGATCGTATGGCTTTTGTATATGATTTTATGGAAATGTGGACATTTGTGGCTGAATTAATTTCTGTAGAAGATAAACCAGCTGTTCTTAATTATCCATTAACGGTTTACCGTTTCGGTTCAATGCCTCTTAAAGCGCCTAAAAAAGACATGATGGTTGATTTAGACGATGAAGAAGATATTGATTTTGCAGAAGATGCTGAATTAAATGATTTACAAATCGACGAAGATTTAGACGTAGACGATTTATAAAAACTACAACTAATCAACTTATATATCAAAAAATCTGAATGGCAACATTCAGATTTTTTTTGTGCTATATATAAACCATTTGATAATTTTTTTACTTCCTCAACCAACCATTTTTCCGTAACTTGCATCTACTGATAAAAGAAAGAATCTATGAAACAGCTACTGTTTTTATTATTAATTTTAACCAATTCGATGCTTATGGCTCAATCCCCAACGATTGATCAAAAGTGGAAGGAAATTGACCAACAAATGCAAAATGGTCAATTCAAATCTATCCAACCAAAAATTGATGAACTTAAAACGTTATCAAAAAAGCAAAATAATCAACAAAGTTATCTGAAAGCTTTGTTTTATGAAGCAAAAATAAAAGTCGCAACTTCTGATGAAACAGATGATGTAAACTTCGTTTTTGATTTGTTTAAAAAGGATTTAGATGAAAAATCAATTGTAAATAATGCGATTGTTTATTCATATTTAGCTGAGTTATATCAATTGTATTACAACGAAAATCGTTGGAAAATCAATAGTCGTACAAATGTCGAAAATCAAGCTACAAATGATGTGAGATTTTGGACAGAAGATACTTTTAAGAAAACAATTAATGATTATTTTTCGAAATCAATTCAACCAAAAAATGAATTAATAAATGCAAAATCTCAAGATTATAAAATGATTTTGAATATTGCAAATGATAAGAAAAATGCGCAACAACAATTTGATTTAACGCCAACATTGTATGATGTTTTAGCAAGAAATTATATCAATTATCTGAATGAGAATGATGAAAAAGATAAAGCAAATCAATTGCTTTCTGATTTAGTTGAGATTAATAAACAAAAAAATAACGAAAATGCTGTTTTGTACAATGAATTGATTTTAATTGATTCAAACCGAGGTTCGACTTCGGTTCAAGAAATTATTAAACAAAAAGAATTTTTAGCAACAAAATATCCAAAAGCATGGTATTCGTCTTATGTGTATGCAACTTTAGCGACAGATTATTATGGTTTGCAAGAAGATAAATTGGCGAACGTAAATAAGATTTTTGAACTACAACAAAAAGTTGCGAAGCTTTATCCAAATTCGGAGGAATTAGAGAATATAAATAATTTAGTTTCGAAGATAAAATCGCAAGAATTAAGTGTACAAGCAGAGCGATATATTAACGAAAATCAGAATACACCAATTCAATTAACGCATAAAAATTTGTCGCAAGTTTTTGTGAGAATTTTCGCTTATAATGAAGGTTTTGATGGAAAAGATAAAATACAAGCGTTAAATGTTTACAACGAAAATAGAATTGCAGAAGCGCAAAAATTTCTGAATAGTTTAAAGGTTGTTGATCAATATGCAATTGATGTTAAATCGTTTGAAGATTATCAAAATCATTCGACAATTGTTAAATTAAATCCACTAAAATCTGGTCGTTATATTGTCCTTTTTTCGAATAATTCTGAATTCAGAATCAACACAAAAGACGATATTGATTATTTAGATGTAATGGTTTCGAAATATGCGATAAATTCTTTAAATGATAAATTGTCGGTTGTGAATCGTGAAACTGGAAAACCAGAAAGTAATGTTGCGGTTGAGTTTTCTAATTTGACAAATTATAATAAAAAGGAAACAAAAACTTTAACATCGGATAAAGATGGAATAATAACAATTCCTTCGGGCTGGAGAAATCTTCAATATCGTGTGAAAGACGAACATACTATTTATTCAACGTATTACTACGATTATGATCGTGATGATGAAGATGATGATTCTTCTGTCAAGATTTTCACAGATCGTGCGATTTATCGTCCTGGACAAACGGTTTATTTCAAAGGAATTTATTATTTATCGAAAGATAAAACTCGAAATATCATTCCAAATTCTAAATTGACGATTGCTTTATATGATGTTAACAATAAAGAGCTTTCTAAAATAGATTTAACAACTAATGAATTTGGATCTGTAAATGGAAGTTTTATTTTGCCAAGTTCTGCTTTAACAGGTAACTTTTCGATCAGAGCTATTAATGAAGACGGTTATTATTCATTCAAAGTGGAAGAATATAAACGTCCAAAATTCAAAGTAGAAATAGAGAAAAATAAAGGTGTTTATAGTTTAAACGACAAGGTAAAAGTAGAAGGAAAGGCGATTGCTTTTTCTGGTGCTAATATCGATAATGCTAAAGTTTCGTATCGTGTTTATCGTCAAGAAATTTTTACATTTTGGCCTTGGTATCGCTCAATTCCAGCAGGTCGTGGAGAACGAGAAGAAATTACGTTTGGAGATACAACAACAGATGCGGAAGGAAAATTTAACTTTGAATTTGTAGCAAAACCAGCTTCGGAGAAAAAGAAAGATGAGGTAAGAACCTACAATTATTTTATTGAAGTAAATGCAACGGATATCAATGGAGAAACGCAATCAGAATCTTCTTCCGTAAAAGTTGGAGACACAAGAATATCGTTAAATATTGCTATTTCTGAGAAAGCTAAAGTAGATGATTTGAAAGCTTTCAAAATTGAAGTGAAAAACTTGAATGATGAAAAATTAGATGGAAAAGGACACGTCGAAATTTATTCGTTAAATGCACCAAAAGAAATAGTTCGTCGTCAAAAATTTACAACAGATTATAATATTTATTCGAAAGAAGAATTCAAAAAAATATTTCCGAATGAACCTTATGGTGACGAAATGAATCCAAAAACGTGGACAACAAATCAAAAGGTTTTTGAAAGTGATTTTGATACAAAAATTTCTGATGAAATTAAATTTAATCAAGCTTCAAATTTAGAAGAAGGTTATTATGTTGTAAAAGGTTTTGTGATGGACGGAACACAAAAAGTGGAAGTGGATAAATTGATTTATGTTTCGAATGAAAAGAAAGCAAATGCAATTAAAACACTTTTAGCAGTTTCGCCTAATAAATTGACTTTCGAACCAAAAGATGTTGCAAAAATTGAGTTCAAATCGGGTTCTAAAAATACATTTGTGTATTATGAAGTAGAGGCGAATCAAACAATTATTGAGAAAGGTTTTTTGGATTTGAGTAAAAAATCTGTAGTCGAAATTCCAATTAAAGAAGAATATCGCGGTGGAATTTATGTGAATTATGCCATGACGAAATTCAATGATGTGCAAACAGGAAGTCTTAATTTGGCAGTTCCGTTTACCAATAAACAACTGAAAGTTACGGCTGAAGTTTTACGTGATAAATTGACGCCAGGTGCAAAAGAAAAATGGCAACTAAAAATTGAAGGACCAAATAAAGATAAAGTTTCAGCTGAGGTTTTAACAAGTATGTACGACGCTTCGTTGGATCAATTTGCGTCAAATTCATTAGATTTTAATGTGTATGATTTTACAAATTCAAGAAGAAATAACCCTTTTAATCTATATCAATTTTATATAACAAATCAATCTCGAGCAATTTATTATCGTACAAATTATGATTTTTATGCAAGAGGATATGCAGGATTAGACCTTAATTTATTTGATTTTGGTTTCAATCAATATCGCATGAATCGTATGATGATGAAGTCTGTTGCGCCAGGTGTAAAAATAAAAGAAGTATCAGAAAATGAAATTCATGTTGAGGTACAAATGGGGGCTGCTGCTGATGTAAGTTTAGAAGGTTCTGTTGTAACAGCTTTAGGAATTACAAGAGATAAGAAATCGTTAGGTTATTCAACTCAAGCAGGAGAACCTGGAGCTTCTGCAAATGTAACAGTTCGTGGAGTTTCTTCTGCCGAAATTTCAAATGCACTTTATGTTGTAGATGGAGTTGTGTATGATATAATGCCAGAACTTAATTCAGATGATATTCAGTCTATGAATGTATTGAAAGGAGAAGAGGCGACTGCTTTATATGGAGCAAGAGGAGCAAATGGAGTAGTGATTATTACAACTAAAAAAGAGGCAAACGCAACTTTAGATAATGTAAAAGCGCGTACAAATTTAAATGAAACAGCCTTCTTTTATCCAAACTTAAAAACAGATGCAAAAGGAAATATTATTATAGAATTTACTACGCCAGAAAGTTTAACAGAATGGAAATTTATGGCAATTGCACATACGCCAGACCTTAAAACAGGTTATTTGGAGCAAAATGTTCGCACGCAAAAAGACTTGATGGTTGTGCCAAATATGCCACGTTTCTTACGTGAAGGCGATCAAATTTCGGTTTCGTCTAAGATTAATAATTTATCAGATAAGGTATTAAATGGTTCTGCGAAATTGATGTTGTTTGATGCGTTTACCAATCAACCAATTGATGCACAATTCAAATTGACAAATGCAGTTCAGAATTTCTCTGTTGCAAAAGGAAGCTCGGATCAAGTGACGTGGACAATTGATGTTCCGAAAAATGTACAAGCAGTTGTGTATCGTGTGGTGGCTTCGGCTGGAGATTTTTCGGATGGTGAAGAATCGGCTTTACCAATTTTGACAAATCGTATGATGGTGACAGAAACGTTGCCGATTTATGTGAAAGAAGGTCAAAAGAAATCGTTCCAATTTGATAACATGATCAACAATAAATCGACTTCGTTAGATAATTTCAAATTAACATTCGAGATGACAACGAATCCGATTTGGTATGCAGTTTTCTCGTTGCCTTATTTGCGCGAATATCCTTACGAATGTGCAGAGCAAGTGTTCTCGCGTTTATATGGAAATATGATTTCAGAAAAAGTGATCAATTCAAATCCAAAAATTAAAGCTGTTTTTGATGATTGGAACAAAAAAGGTGAATTGAAATCAAAATTACAATTGAACCAAGAATTGAAAAATATCATTTTAGAAGAAACGCCTTGGATGAAAAATGCAGAAAGCGAAGAAGAGCAAATGAAGCAAATTGCAGTTTTATTTGAATTGAATCAAATGCAAACGGAAATGAAATCGGCTTTCCAAAAATTATCGGATAAACAACAATCAAATGGTGGCTTTGCTTGGTTTGACGGTGGTCGTCCAAACGAATATATCACAACGCATATTGTTTCTGGTTTCGGAAATATGAAGAAAATGGATGTGAATTTCAAAGCATTTGAAATAGATGTAAATCCATTAATCAAAAAAGCGATTCAGTTTATTGATGATGAGAATTTAAAACGTTTCAAAGAGTTCAAAAAAGATCAAAAATCATTCAAGGATGTTACGTATTCAGACGGTTTACATTATTTATATGCGCGTTCGTTTTTCTTAGAAGATTATCCGATGTCGAAAGAATTGGAAGAAATGAAAACAGCGATGTTAAAGAATCTAAATGATACAAAATTAGAGTTGTCGTTGCAACAAAAAGCAATGGCTGCAATTGTGATGAATCGTTTTGGAATGCAGTCTGCTGCTAAGATTGTAGTCAATTCGATCAAAGAAAAAGCAGTAGAATCGGATGAAATGGGTATGTATTGGAAAGAAAATCAACCGGGTTGGTTTTGGTATCAAGCGCCTGTAGAAACACAATCGTTGTTAATCGAAGCATTTGACGAGGTAACAAAAGATGAAAAATCTGTCGAAGAAATGAAAGTTTGGTTATTGAAAAATCGTCAAACAAATCAGTGGAATTCGACAAAAGCAACGACAAAAGCGGTTTATGCTTTAATGAATTTCGGAAAATCTTGGATAGATGCAGAGAAAGGAATTGAAGTGAAGATCGGAAATCAAAAAATTGATTTAGATAACAATGCGCAAGCTGGTTCGGGTTATGTAAAAACTTCTTGGAACAAAGAAGAAATTAAACCTGAAATGGGTAAAGTTGAAGTTTCGAAAACTTCTCCAGGTGTTGCTTGGGGAGCGATGTATTGGCAATATTTTGAAGATTTAGATAAAATAAAATCTGCTGAAACTGGAATTAAATTCAACAAGAAATTATTTGTTAAATCGAATTCTGCAAATGGTCCAATTCTGAAAGAAATTACAACGTCAACACCGATAAAAGTTGGTGATATTGTAACTGTTCGATTAGAGATTTCTGTTGATCGCAACATGCAGTTTGTACACATCAAAGATATGCGTGCAAGTGGTTTCGAACCTGTGAATGTACTTTCTGGTTACAAATGGAAAGGCGAATTTGGATATTACGAAAGCACAAGAGATGCTGCAACTAATTTCTTTTCGGATTACATGAGAAAAGGAACATATGTTTTCGAATATGATTTGAAAGCGAATAATGCAGGTAATTTCTCGAACGGAATTACATCGATGCAAAATATGTATGCACCAGAATTGAGTGCGCAAAGTGAAGGAATTCGTGTTGAAATTAAATAGATTTTAACTTGTAAGTTTAATAATAAAGGCAAGATTTTTAATCTTGCCTTTATTTTGGTTAAAAGATACCTAAGAGTTGGTGAACTCTTAAGCAAGAGTTTAGTAATTCCTGCTTAGCTTTCTTTTGATTTATGAGTTGCGTGAGTTACGAGATTAGTGTTTCGAATTTTACACTTTGTAAAACATATTACGTACAACTTAAAACGTTAAGCGTATCACATACAATTCAAGATTTTATTTATCTTTAAAATCAAATAACACTAAATGAAGAAAAGACTTCTACTCAATATTGTACTCATTCCTTTTATCGGATTTGCGCAGCTGCAAACCATTTTTCAATCTAAAATAGATTCGATTTACGAAAAAAATAAAAACGCTGTCGGAATTATTGTTCACGTTGAAGCACCAGAACAAAACATTTCGTGGAGTTATGCAAAAGGAGTTTTGGATATTAAAACCAACGAAATTTTAAACAGCCAACAACCGGTTTTAATCGCAAGTAATACCAAACCTTATGTAGCTGCTGCAATTTTGCGTTTGGTAGAAAAAGGTCAAGTTAGAATTAACCAATCGATCAAGAATTTATTGTCTAAGAAGACTCGTCAATTGCTCGAAAAAGATGGTTATGATTTGAATACGATAACAGTCAAACATTTGTTGTCGCACACTTCTGGAATACAAGATTATGTCGATGATGCGTATTTTGAATTAGTTAATCAGCGACCGCAATATAAATGGACGAAGGAGGAACAAATAAAACGAGCAATGGAAATCGGAAGTCCACAAAAAGTAGGAGAAAAGTTTAGTTACGGTGATATCAATTATTTGCTTTTAGCAGAAATTATTGAACAAAAAACGCGTCAACCATTTTACAAAGTAATTCGAGATTTGTTAAAGTATAAAGAATTAGGTTTGACACAAACGTGGTTTATCGATTTGGAGAAATATCCTTCGAAAACACTTCCGCTTGCGCATCAATATGCAGATAAATACAAGTGGGATTCGTATGATTTAGATCCTTCGTGGGATTTGTATGGTGGTGGTGGAATAGCTTCGACAGCGAAAGAATCGGCTCTGTTTTTTCAGTATTTGTTTGAAGGGAAAATTATTCAGAATAAACAAATTTTGGATTCGATGTCAACATATGTTTTACCTTCGGATCAATCGAAATATTGTTTGGGAATTTATCATTTTGATATGGGATTCAATGCCTATTATCATGGTGGTTGGTGGGGAACAGATGTGATTTATTCGCCAGAAACTAATGCGACAATTACAGTTTTTATCTTGCAAAAAGGGTTTCAACATATCATTAATCCTTTTATTGGAAAAGAATTTCTGAAGTTGTTGATGAAGAAGAGTTAGAATTTTGAATAATTTTCTCATAAGATTTGACATTTTTTTAATTCATTCTAAGTATAAAACTTTCTAAATTTGAGGCATGAAAAAATCAATACTTAGTATATTTTCTGCAATTGTTTTAACGTTCTCAGTTACAGCAAATGCACAAGAAATCGAAGAACAAATCGTAATCGAAAATCGTGTAAATGATGCCAAACAACAAGATAAACCTTATGTTATCTTGATTTCGGCAGATGGTTTTCGTTATGATTATGCTCAAAAACATGAAGCTAAAAATCTATTAGCTTTGGCTAAAAATGGAGTGAAAGCAGATGCCATGTATCCGTCTTTTCCTTCTGTTACATTTCCAAATCATTATACAATTGTAACTGGTTTAACACCTATTCATCATGGTTTGGTAGGAAATAATATGTTAGACAGAGAAGTTGGTGATCGTTATTTATTGGGAAATAGAAATGCAGTTATCAATCCGAAATGGTACGGAGGAACGCCAATCTGGAACCTTGCAGAACAGAACAAAATGTTAGCTGCTTGTTACTATTGGCCAGGTTCGGAAGCGCCTATTAATGGTATGTTCCCAACGTATTCGTACAAGTATTCGGAAAAATCACCAATTGATTACCGTATTCAGCAAGTTGTAAATTGGTTGGAGTTACCAGCTGAAAAACGTCCACATTTAATTACGTTTTATTTTCCGGAAGTAGATCACGCAGGGCATTCTTTTGGTCCTGATGCACCTGAAACAAAGGAAGCTGTACAATTTGTAGATCAATCAATCAAGAAATTGAATGATGAGGTTGCAAAAACAGGTTTGAAAGTGAATTTTGTTTTTGTTTCTGATCATGGAATGACAAGAATTGATGATGAAAATCCATTGAAATTGCCAATTAAAATTGATGAATCAAAAGTACAAGTTGCTTCAAATGGTTCTTATGTAAGTCTTTTTGTAAAAGATAAAAATGATATCGAATCAATTTACAAAGAAATAAAAGCAGTTCAGAATAATACGTTCGAAGTGTATAAAACAACAAATGTCCCATCTAAATATCATTTTGATAAAAAGAATGATCGATACAATCGTATTGGAGATATTATTTTGATTGCACATGCTCCAAACTATTTCTCAAACAAAAATGCACCGAAAGGTTCGCATGGTTTTTATGTAAAAGAAACGCCAGAAATGAAAGCGACTTTTATGGCTTGGGGACCAAATATTAAGTCTGGTAAAGAGATTAAAGTTTTTCCAAATACAGAAATCTATCCAATGCTTGCGAAGATATTAGGTTTACCAATTCAAGAAAAAATTGATGGAACAAATCAATTAGCCAATAAAATTTTGGTGAAATAATTTAGATTTTACTCAAAATACAAAGCCAACTTATTAAGAGTTGGCTTTTTTTGTTATTGAATTTTCATTGACTTATAAGAATTCGTCATTTTGAATTTATTTTTTCTTAAAATTCAGATTTGATATAATAATAGCAAAAATAATAACGGCGATTCCTGTCCATTGTATTGCGAGTACTTGTTCATGTAAAAGCACAAAAGCCATGGTTACTGAAACGGGTAATTCTAACGAAGAAACAATACTTCCCAAACCTAATCCTGTGTGCGGAAAACCTTTGTTTAAAAGAATAGGAGGTAAGACAGTTCCGAAAATTGCCAACGGTAATCCCCAAGTATAAAAAATGCTAAAATTGAATGCATGAATTCCATTTACATCATTTGAAAAGTTGTTGTAAAAGCTCATTAAACCATCAAAGTAATAAGGTCCGATTTGGCTAAAAAACAAAAATAGAGACACAATAATAGAACCTCCAAAAAGCATCCACAAACTTTTTTTATAAGCTGGTAAATAATTGGCTAAACTATTCGATGTAAACATGGTAGTCGTAAAAGAACAAGCTGCTAAAAATCCCCAAAACAATCCTTTAGGATTTAACTCGACTTCTTGGTTGATTAAATTTGTTGCCAAAACAGTTCCAAATAATACCAAAACCATTGCAATTAATTTTTTGGCAGAAGGAAATTGTTTTCCCAAAATACTCTCAACCAAAATACTAATCCAAACCGTTTGCATCAACAATACAATTGCGATTGACACATTGATATATTGTACCGCTAGATAGTAAAATAAACTTGTGAAACCTAACGAAGTTCCAGCAAGAATCAACCTTTTTTTATCTTTTTGTTCAATCTTTGGTAAATCTTTTTTACTCATCATAAATAAGTTGATGATTCCCAAAATCAAAATTCCTAATACAAACTGAGAAGTTGTTACCTCGGCAGTCGTATAGCCTTGATCGTATGCAATTTTTACAAATGTTGCTAACATTCCGTAGAAGCTAGCGCCCATTGCAACGAACAAAACTCCCTTCAAAATACTTTTATTTTCCATAATTTTTTACGCAAAAAAACGGCCTGATTAAATTTAAAATCAAGCCGTGCAAGTTACTTTATTTTTTCTGACTAAAAAAGTCCGTTAATTTCTCCTTCTATTTTATTGAAAATGAATCCTAAATCTTCTTTATTTTCAACAAAATCTAAATTATCCACGTCGATTACCAACACTTTTCCTTCTTTATAATTCGAAATCCACTTGTCGTATTTCTCGTTTAGACGATTCAAATAATCAATACTAATCGAATTTTCGTAATCGCGACCACGTTTCTGAATTTGCGAAACCAATGTAGGAATTGAAGCTTTAAGATAAATCAATAAATCTGGTGCTTCTACAAAACTTGTCATCAAATTAAAAACACGTAAATAGTTGTTATAATCTCTTGTAGACAATAATCCCATATCGTTCAAGTTACTCGCAAAAATATGCGCATCTTCGTAAATTGTACGATCCTGAATAATGTCTTTTCCGCTTTCTCTAATCTCTTTTACTTGATTAAAACGGCTTCCTAAGAAATAAATCTGAAGATTGAACGCCCATTTTTCCATGTCGTTGTAAAAATCATCCAAATACGGATTCATTTCTACATCTTCAAACTGAGCTGTCCAGTTGTATTGTTTTGCTAAAAGGTTTGTTAGAGTAGTTTTACCTGCTCCAATATTTCCGGCTATGGCGATATGCATTTTCCAATTATTTTAACGTTTGCAAATATACTAAAGCTTAATTTTCAAAACAAAATCTAAGCTAGCGACTCATAGAAAAATCTTTTTTTAGAAAAAAATTATTCCGATTGATTTATGAATTTTTATTCAATTATAAATTAAAAATAAATAAGGATTAGTAATTAGTTTTAATTGATTAAATAGTTTATTATTAATTATTTGTATTTAAAATAGTATAAGTGTAAATTTTATTTTCGACCAAAGTATAAAGATTTTTTTCGCTAAACGCAAAACTTTTTACATTTTCTAAATCGATAAAAGTCGTCAAATTTTGATTAACAATATTTTTTGATATTAGTTTATTGTCATTTATATAGAAAATAACATCTTTATAAAAATAAAAAGGTTGCTGATTGGTGTCAAATTCAAAATTAGATTTGAAATTTCCATAATCATCGTAAACATAAATTGTTTTCTGACCTTTTAAATACACCAAATTTTTGTACACATGTATTTTATCGATTGATTGATCATTATACTTCAAATAAATTTGTTTTGATGTCAGAATTGGTTTTTGTAACTGATAATTATAGTAAACAATTTTATTCCCGATTAAATCATAAAACCAACAAAATTGCGTGTCAACAACTTTTAATGCTGCAGGCATAAAATCGTTAGATTTAATCTTTACAATATCCTGAATAGGATTCAAATCTTCGTCTAAAATAGTGAGTTGATTAAAATTTGAATACACATAAGCTCGAAGTGGATTATTGACATCAACTGAAGTAATAATATTTTTGAGATCAATACTTTTGTTCTTTTTCGACTGAAATATTTTTTCAATTCTAGTATCTGAAATCAAATAAATCGAATTATTTAGATCAGTATCAATTGATTTGATTGTTTTATTTTCAATCAAAACTGAATCTTTTAACTCAAACTTTTGAGAAAAAACAGTGATAAATGCAGAAACAAAAATAATTGAAAAAATGGTTTTCATTTACTTGAAAATTACTTCATAACCAAATCTACAAATTGAGAGTAGGATTACCAAAATAAATATGTATCGAATAAATTTATTCCCTTTGTTGATGGCTAATTTTGCTCCAATAAACCTCCTAAAGCGTTGCAAATAGCCATTGGTAAAGCTATTTTCCAGATAATTTGCCCTTTGATTAAAAACAAACAAATCGAACCAAAATTAGTTGCTAAATTGATCAGTTTTGCATTAGTATTAGCTTTCAAAAAATCCATACCAAGAAGTGTTACGAATCCCAAAATAAAGAAAGTTCCAGTTGCAGGACCAATAAAACCATCGTAAAAACCAACTGCAATACTCACAATACAACCATTGATAATCGCAATGTGGTAAGGAATTTTACGCTCGGTTGCTTGTCCAAAATCTTTCTTGAAAATAGTGTAAATGGCTAAAACAATCAAAATGATTAACAAAACAGGCTTCATAAAATCATTATTGATAACCGTTAACAATTGTGATCCTAAAAAAGCAGAAACAAATGCGCATATAGCCATAATCGTGAAAAGTTTCCAATCTATTTTTACCTTTTTTAGATATTGTGAAGTTGCTAAAGCTGTTCCACTAAATGCTGGAATTTTTAGCGTTCCGATTACTGTTGAAACAGGTAAATTAGGTAAAAAAGCAAGTGATAATGGCGTTTGTATTAATCCACCACCACCAACAATAGAGTCGATGAAGCCAGCGCAAAAAGCTGCCATGCATAAATAGAATAAAATCTCGATTTCCAAAACTGAAAAATTTTGGCAAATGTATAAGAGAAATAATAAATAATGAAGGAATTATTAAAAATTGTAGCCACGATGAGACTCGAACTCATACTGTCAGAACCGGAATCTGATATTCTATCCATTAAATTACGCAGCCAAAAGTTTTGCAAATATAGATAAATAGACTATTTGAGTTGAATATTTTGTCTAAAATTTCGGTGTTGGGTTGCGGTAAAATAATCTCTGAAAATTTGATTGATTTCTTCATTTATTTTTGAAGCTTTAATTCCAAGTTGTGGATAAATTTCAATGATAAATTGAGTGATTTTCTCAACAGTTTCTATTCCAAATGAATGAATTTCAGTTTCGATTTCTTCTGAAATAGGAGAATTATTTGTCAATAAATTTTCTATTGTTTTAGCAAATTCAATAGTTTTCGAAGTTGATTTAATAACGAAATTATCAAAATTAGTTTGTTTTTGGTATTGAATAATCTCTAAACTTTTTTCGATAAAATGTTCTGCCATTCCAAGATAATTTACCAATAAAGTTAAATCAGCAAAAATTCGGAAAGGTATTTTTTCGACCAAATCATCACTATAAAATTCATTATAAATAAAACTATAATCTTGATGAACGATTTCATTTTCTACTTCAAAACTATGAGAAGATGTAGCAACCATTCCCATTGATTTCCAAGTTGAAATTAATTTAACTTGAGATTTATTTAAAATAAATGACAAAAACTTTGGTTCACCATTTTTATCCAATTTCTCTTTTCCATCTTCGATTATTTTCGCATTTAATGTAAAATGAGTGAGGTAAGGAGCGCCAGTTGCATAATGCCACAAACCGTTTATGATATATTTATCTCCAACTTTTTCAGCAGTTCCACCAAGCATTCCGCTTCCACCAAAACACGTTTTTTGTGATGAAAATAAATTATAAGCAATATCGGGTTTTAGATTTCGAGAAAAATAATTTGCTCCACTACAAAGAGTTATAAACCAACCTAAACTTCCGTCAATTTTAGCAACTGATTGAAGAATTTTTAATCCTTCAGAAAAATGTAAGCCAAGTCCATTGTATTGTTTCGGAACCCAAATATTCAACCAATTTTGAGTATAAATATGATCGAGAACTACTTGATTAAAGGATTCTTTATTCAATAATTCTTTTTGAATTTTGGGAATATCAAGCATTATTTTCATTCAAAATTTTTCTCCAATTAAAATATCCAGAAATCGCCACACAGAATAAAATCAACGATAAAATAGCATATAAATACAAATCTTTGTGAATCATTAATGGAATTGAAATAATGTTACTAATATTCAACAAAATCCAATTTTCGAGTTTACGTTTTGCCATTAACCACATACCAGCCCATGCAAATGCGCTTACGATTGAATCCCAAATTGGAACGTCAGAATCGGTGATATGTGTAAGTGTTAAATAAAAAATGGTAAAACTACTTAAAACAATTCCTGAGACAACTCCCCATTCTTTTTTGTTGGTTATCGTAATTTCAATTTCGTGTTTTTGTTGTCCAAATTGCCAATATAACCAACCATAAATGCTCATCACTAAATAATAAATATTAAGAGTGAACTCGGCATATAGCTTAGAATTGAACATAACGAAAAGCGATAATGTAATTCCTGCAATTCCAAATAAATAATTTTTTGGATTATTGAATCTCGCCAATACGACTTGAAAAATAGAAAATGTGACACCTAGCCATTCAAGCCAAGTTGTGTGTAAAATAATTTCCTTCATCATAATTTGTTTTGATGAGGAGATAGAAGTTATTGCTAACATCAATTCCTCCGCCAGCATTATCTGGATCAGGTATAGAACAAAATTGTTCTTGGGTATATTCTCAGCTTTTTAGCACCCCATTGAAAGGCAAAGATGAAAAGTTTTGATGAGTTTTCCTAATTAATAATCAAAAAAGCTTTCTCNNGAGAAAGCTTTTTTGATTATTGTATTTTTTATATCAAACCAAATTGCTTGAAATGATGTGTAAAATGTTTTTTATGAAATGTTTTCCAATCTTCGTATCCAATATCATTTAAAACAGGATTGACAATTTTAGCATCAGGATTTTCTGTGAAATATGAATTGAATTTATCAATTTCTTGTTCTAATTTTTCTATTGCAGCTTCTAAAGAATGGTAACGTAAATCTAGTAAACCTTCCATTCCATTTGCTTTTATCCCCTTTTGCATTTCATGATCAGATTCTAATAAAAAGGATTTGTATTGGGGTATTTGCTCTGCAGGAATTCGACAAGGTACTGTTAAACCTCCATTTGAAATTTTAGTGGTTACAATCAAATGTTCAACCATGTGTTGAGGTGTCATAATTCCCCATTCTGGCTGTTGATCTACTTTTAAACTTTTTAGTTTAGAAATAAGACTGGCTTTATCTTCAAAATTTAAAAACATATTTTTTCTGTGAAGTTAGTTAGTCGTATAATAATAATCAATAAAATTCAAGATTTATTTTGTTAATTGTTCAAGCCTTTTTATATAAGCGTCTACAAAATTCTGAATGAAACTTGTTGTGGTTATAGAGTTCTAATTGTCCAATCTTAATAACTTTAAGGGTATATCCTTCGGTTGTCATTTTAATTAAGTTCTTTGAAATCTTTCTAGAATTTGCTTCTTTTCATAGACTTCCCATAAAAGTCCAATTGTTTTTTGAGTTTAGTTATCTGATTTCATTTTAAGAAAGTTTATGTAAAAATTTTCAATGAATTAATTATCATTTTTAATGAATATCGTATAAGAAAAATGTAAATTAGTATTGTATTAAATGAAACAAATGATAAATATTCAGCCCAATTTAGAAAATGATTTAGTAGAACTTCAACCGCTCAACGATAATGATTTTGAAGCGCTTTATTTAGCTGCTTCAGACCCGAAAGTTTGGGAACAGCACCCAAATAAAAATCGTTGGAAAAGAGATGTTTTTATGAATTTTTTCGAAGGTGCAATTCAAAGTAAAGGTGCTTTCAAGATTATTGATAAACAGACAAATCAAGTTGTTGGTAGCTCTCGTTTTTACGATTATGATGAGCAAGATTCATCTATTTTGGTTGGTTATACGTTTTATTCGACGAATTGTTGGGGAAAAGGTTTTAATCCGTCTGTTAAGAAATTAATGTTTGATTATATTTTTCAGTTTGTTGACAAAATTTATTTACATGTTGGCGCTGATAATGTACGTTCGCAAATTGCAGTAGAGCGTTTGGGTTGTAAAAAAGTGAAAGAAGAACAAATTGAATATTTTGGAGAAGAGCCAAAGTTAAATTTTATTTATCAGTTGAATAAAGTTGACTGGTTTAAGTAATTGATAATTAAAACTATTTTTTGAGGACAGATTTTTTATGTCCTTTTTTTGAAAAAAAACTTAAAAATATGATTATGTTTTTCGTAATAAAATATACTTTTACTGAAGTTTTCATAATAATGAATGAGTAATATTACATTAAACCCAATTTATGAAAAGATTATTGATGACTTATCAAATCAAAAATACTCTATTTCAGACTTTTTTTTCTCAACAGAGGAAACAAAGCAACTTCGCGAAGCTATAATTCGAAAAGAAAATAAAAAAGATTTTCATCAAGCTGCTGTCGGAAGTTCGGTTAACGAACAAATTATAAAATCAATCAGAGGCGATAAAATCAGATGGATTGATGAAGAAAATAAAACAGAAACGGAAGAAATTTTTTTCTCAAAAATCAATGATTTTATTGACTATCTCAATTTAACATGCTACATGGGCATTGAGGAAAGTGAATTTCATTACGCTATTTATCCCGAAGGGACATTTTACCAAAAACATGTTGATGCTTTTAAGAATGATGATAGACGCACACTTTCTATTGTATTGTATTTGAATGATGAAGAGTGGAAAGATGAATTTGGCGGACAATTGACCTTGTATTTGGCAGATGAAAATAAGGCTGAAAAAGAATTAGATATTTTACCTCTTGCTGGTCGTTTGGCTGTTTTTGATAGTAAAACTATTCCGCACGAAGTAAAAACTGTTAATCGACCAAGATATAGTATCACAGGTTGGTTGAAAACCAGAGGAAATATTTTGACATATTTGTAATAAAATCTGTAGTTGCTTCGAGATTTCAATTTCTATTTACATTAGATAAATATTGGCATCAATTTGAACGATTTAGACAATAAGAATCAAAAAAACTCAACCAATTGGTTGAGTTTTTTTGATATGTTATTAAAAATATAATTAAGCTTCAAAGAATTCTGCTACATAACGTTCTGCGTCTAATGCAGCAGCACAACCAGATCCAGCAGCAGTAATTGCTTGTCTGTAAACAGAATCTTGCACATCACCAGCAGCAAAAACACCTGCTACATTTGTTTTGTACGAACGATCTTGCGTGATTAAATATCCCGTTTCGTCCATATCCAATTTCCCTTGGAATAATTCTGTATTTGGTTTATGTCCAATCGCGATAAAAACTCCATCAACGATTAATTCTTTTTCTTCGTTTGTAACATTGTTGATGATTTTCGCTTTTTCAACAACATTGTTTCCTTCCAAACCAATTAATTCGTGGTTATATAAAACCTCTAAATTATGTGTATTTGCAACACGATCTTGCATCGCTTTAGACGCGCGCATTTCCTCTTTACGAACCAATAAATAAACCTTGTTACAAAGTTTTGATAAGTAAGTTGCTTCTTCAGCAGCGGTATCACCACCACCAACTACCGCAACATCTTTACCGCGGTAAAAGAAACCATCGCAAGTTGCACAAGCTGAAACTCCGCTACCAGCGTATTTAGTTTCATCATCTAAACCTAAATATTTCGCAGTTGCACCTGTCGAAATAATAATAGAACGAGCTTGGTAAGTTCCATTGTTCGATTTTACAGTATGTACATCACCTTCTTTTTCTCCAAAAGTTACTTCCGTTACATATTCGTATTTTATTTCAGTTCCAAAACGCTCTGCTTGTTTTTGTAAATCAGCCATCAATTCTGGTCCTGTAACTGCTTCTGGATAACCTGGGAAATTCTCAACATCCGTTGTTGTTGTTAATTGTCCACCTGGCTCCATACCAGTTAAAATCAAAGGATTCATGTTCGCGCGTGCAGCATAAATTCCCGCTGTATAACCCGCAGGTCCAGATCCTATTATGATAACATCTCTTACGTTATTTTCCATTGTGTTGTTTTATTTTTTTACAAATTTAGTATTTCTTATTTATTTTTCTCGATTCTATAAATAGATGAAAATTATAGATTCATAATTTTATACACTAATTCAATTAATAATTGGCTTGGCGTCACATTTCCAGTAGTTCCAACACCTTTTCCTTTCAAATCATATTCACGTATAAATGAGATAATTCTCGTAGCTTTTTTTAGCGGATAATTACTTGCAGCTGTCATCATTCCTTGTACAAAATACGGATTAATTCCTAATACTTTCGCCAAATTTTGCTTCGATTTATCTGGCGTAACATGTATTTGAATGATGTTTGTAAACAGATTAAAAATTGTTGTGATTGAAACGACGTACGGATTATCCTTCGGATTTTTCTCGAAATATTTAATGATTTTGAATGCTTTTTCGATGTTCTTCGTTTCGATTGCATTGCGAAGTTCAAAAACATTATAATCTTTACTAATCCCAATATGTTCCTCAATATGATTTGGTGTGATAGTTTTATCCGCGCCAACAATTGTAAAGAGTTTTTCTAATTCATTGTTCAAACGAGATAAATCTGCTCCGACATACTCCGTCAACAAAAACTTTGCTTTTGGTTCAATCTTAAATTGATTAGCTGCAACTTTTTGTTCTATCCAAGAAGGTAACTCGCTTTCATAAATCTTTTTGAATTCGTGGTAATACCCTTTTTCATTCAGAACTTTATAGATTTTCTTGCGTTTATCAAGTGAATTTCCTTTGTAATTGATGATTAAAACCGTCGAATCTTGTACTTGATTTGCATACATTTCCAACTGATCTATCGAACGGCTAAGATGTTGCGCTTCTTTTACAATCACTACAGATTTTTCTGCACCCATCGGGTATTGACGCGCCATTCCAATCAATTGTCCAACTTCTACATCTTGTCCATAAACTATTGTTTGGTTAAAACCTTTTTCTTCTTCTGTTAAAATATTTGCTTCCAACAAATCAGTTACCTGATCGATGAAAAACGGCTCGTCGCCCGCCAAGAAGTAAATCGGTTTATAGTTTTTGTTTTTTATATCTTTGATCAAAGATTCTACAGGACTCATACAATGACTGAATTAGTACAATTAAATTTTTCCGAAAAATACCAAATAAGATTGAAACAAGCCCAAGATAAATTGTATATCTTTTGTTTGATTCGAAAAAAATGGTTGGTCTATACGCCCGAAGAATGGGTTAGGCAACACGTTCTGAATTATTTAATCAACGATTTGGGTTATTCAACTTCGGCGATTGCGTTGGAAGTTGCAATTGATATTACAGGAATGCGAAAACGTGCAGATATTGTCGTTTATCAGCAAGAAAAACCATTTATTATGGTGGAATGTAAAGCGCCGAATATTGCAATTTCGCAAGCAACTTTTGATCAAATAGCGCGTTACAACATTGTGTTAGGTTCTCAATTGTTGATGGTAACAAATGGTTTGAATCATTTTTATTGTATGATGGATTTTGTTCAAAAAAGATATAATTTCTTGAAAGAGTTGCCGAAGAAAGGATAATTTGAAAATGAGCTAATGTGTTGATGTGAAAATTTGTCAATTCGAGCGATTTTAATGGATCTTGACTACGTTTCAAACGTAGCTGACCACGTCCCGAACGTAGTCGACGTGGTTCTGAAGCAAGCTGATTACGTTCCGAAGTAAGCTAGCTTTGTATTTTAGTAAGCTGATGAGGTTTTATACCTAGTTGATTACGTCCAGAACTTAGCTGACAATGTCAGGAACGTCAAATTTGGGGTTAGGTTACCTCGTTTTCTTGGTTCGTAACCAAGCCAGCTTGGTAAAAGAGACCGTCAACTTAGTAAATTTGGAAGCTGACTAGGTTCAGAACGTCGTCAGCTAAGTGTTTAAGTAAGTTTGCTGAGTAAATTAGGTAGTTAGCTTAGTGTATTACATGGAAAATGTAGTTTATTTTGTGAAATGGTTTAACTTTATTAACAAAGAAGTAATTTGTTTAATCCTTCAAGAAGAAATAGAAATATAGGTACTGCCAAACAGGGTTTTAGTAAGAATAATAAGTTGACGATTTCTACTCCATATGGTAGTTACCAATCTTTTTATGAAAAACTAACAACTTATAAAAAAGAGAGTAGAATTATTAATAATCATGAATTTGTGTTTGTAGTGGAAGATACAAGACTAAATTCTGTTCACGCATGTTCAATAAATGATATTGTAAAAATTATTTCAAATATACCTGTTGAGGATTATGGAGAATTAAAATTTATAGTTTTGAGACAACCAAAGCGAAAGGAGCAAATTATTTCGAGTGTTTGGGGAAGATTAGTTTATTTATACGAATTCGAGAAAGAAGATTTTCCTGCTATTATTTTAGAATCTATAGATAAAGATTCACAATTAATTTGGAGTAAAAAGCTATCAGTTGATGAACGAAAAGAATTCGAAATACTTAAAAATGATGGACATATATTTGAAGAAAGTAATAAATATTTTACATCTAAAATAGAACCTGAATTTGCAAGAAATACACAGTTATATAGAACATTACTACACGAATTTGGTCATTATGTGCATTATTTAGAACAAGTAGAAAAACCAGGTCATGAGGATGAAGAATTTGATGAATGGGAGAGACGAAATGATATTCATGTAAATCTTCCGAAAAAGGAAAAGGAAAAGTTTGCGAATAATTACGCAGATAAAATAAAATCCGAACTGATTAAAAAAGGAGTGATACCATTTCATTTAAACCATTATAAAAACGAAAACTAATTTAATAATGAATGAAGAAATAGAATATACACTAAATAAATTATTATTGAATGCAAGTTTGTATTCAATTGAATATTCGGGTATTTTATCGTTTAAGTTTTCAATTAGTAATAAATCAATTTATTATGATAAAATTGTTGAAGTAATAATAGAATTTGTATCTGGATGTAAAATATTTAATAAGATTACAAATTTTAATATTGATAATAATGAATTATTTGAGTTAGTGTCATTGGATATTTCGAATGTTAAACTATTTGATGATAAATTTTTAGAAATTTATATTGATGATAGATATATTATTAGAGCTTTAGAAGATAATTTTGTTTTGAATGATGTTAAATGGATTATTAAAAACAAATTAAATAATTATAGAATATTTTATGATGGTTATAAAATAGAAACTATAGATTTAATTAAATAACAAAAGCCACTCTGCGAGTGGCTTTTACATTACTAAAAAATATCTAAAGAATTAATTGTTTTATAACCAAGTTACAACGCCTGAATCTACACAGTAGTTTGCACCTATTATCTTGATTTTCCCTTCTTTTTCTAAGGTGTTCAAGGTTGTACTTTGGTTACGGATATCTTCTATTGTTTGTATAACGTTTTGGTGATTTAATCTTTCTAATAAATCTGCATTTTTAGAAGAGCGTTCTTCACCATCTTTTATAATTTCGTCGATAATTGGATTGAAATGATCAACCAAATGACACAAATTATTCATTCCAGTTTTGTGAATCGCTTCAGCATCTAATCCGCCTTTTAATGCGCCACATTTAGAGTGCCCTAAGACAACAATCAATTTAGAGCCAGCCACATTTGTTCCAAATTCCATCGAACCTAAAATATCTTGATTAACGAAATTACCAGCAATTCGTACACTAAAAATATCTCCTAAACCTTGATCGAAAATAAGTTCCGCAGAAGTACGGCTATCAATACAGCTCAAAACAACTGCAAACGGCCATTGTCCCTCTCTTGTGTCATTCACTTGTGAAAGTAAATCTCTGTTCGCTTTTAAATTTTGAACAAATCTTGCATTTCCTTCTTTTAAAAATTCTAACGCTTTATCTGGAGTTGTTGTTGCTTGAGTTTCTGATGTATGTGCTTTCATTATATTTAATTTTATTGTGTGTGTTTTAATTTTTATATGTTTTTTACAGATTAATGAGCTCCGGCAACTAATACGTAACCAAAAAACTCTCTGAATGATGGGGGATTATCGACTGTTCCACGTTCGGAAATTAGTCGAATATTAATGTTATTATTTTTTGCTTTGACTTTAAATTCATCTAAATATTCAATAATATCATAATCTAAAATTCGTGTTTTACGAACATCTAATTCAAGATTAGAACCAGGTTTCAAACCATCTAATTCTTTTACAATTGCACCGCGGTTTACAAACGTTACCTCCTCAGCAAAATTCATATGGAAAACATTTCCTTCTTTCACCAACATTACGTGCGAGTTATTGTAAGATTTGATTAAGGAAACCACTACACCAACAATAAGACCAATGATGATACCCTTTAATAAATCTGTTGCCAAAATTGCAATAACTGTTACTGCGAACGGAATTAACTGATCTTTTCCTAATTTTTTCATATCCAAGAATTGTTTCGGATTACCTAATTTGTATCCAATAACCAATAGGATAGAGGCTAAAACCGCATTTGGAATTAAATTTAAAAACATTGGAATAGAGATCACACTCACTAATAATAAAACACCGTGCGTAATTGTAGAAAGTTTTGTAAGCCCGCCACTCATTGCATTTGCAGATGAACGTACAATAACTTGCGTAACAGGTAAACCTCCAATTAAACCAGCTAATGAGTTTCCGACACCTTGTGCAATCAATTCTCGATTTGTAGGTGTTTGACGTTTTAAAGGATCTAATTTATCAGTTGCTTCTACAGATAATAAAGTCTCTAATGATGCTACAATTGCGATGGTAAATGCAACTTGCCAAACCATAGGATTTGTTAATCCAGAGGCGAAATCGGGCATAGTAAATTGTCCTAAGAAATCTGAAACACTTTCAGGAACAGGAACTTTTACTAATAAATTGTGGTCGATAGAAAATACTTCGTGGTTGGTATCACCAATTGTAACTTGGTACAAAATACCCACTAATACAGCTACTAATGATCCTGGTAATAATTTGAAAAAGTTTGATTTTTTTCCTAAAATATTGTCCCAAACAATCAAGATAAATAAAGAGATTGCTGTAATAATAATCGCTCCTGGTGTGATAAAATCTAAACTAAAATTACTAAAACTAAATGTTTCTGTATATCCTAACGCTAATGGAATTTGTTTCAAGAAAATTGAAATACCAATCGCACATAACATTCCTTTAATCACCGAAGATGGAAAGTAATAACCAATAACTCCGGCTTTTAGAATACCTAGTAATATTTGAAAAATTCCGGCGATAACAACCGCGACTAAAAATAGTTCGTAAGCACCCAAATCTGTAATAGCAGTTAATACAATAACGACCAAACCAGCAGCTGGACCAGAAACACCAATTTGAGATTTAGAAATAAGACCAACAACAATTCCTCCTACAATTCCCGCAATAATTCCGGCAAATAAAGGCGCACCACTGGCCAACGCAACACCTAAACATAAAGGCAATGCAACGAAAAAGACAACAATACTCGCAGGTATGTCCTTTTTCCAATTTTGAAAAAGATTCATAATAGTTTTAAAATGAATTATTTAATAATTTGAAATGATAAAAATAAATTTGCTATCCATTCAATAGATTTGAATAGGATGATGCAAAAAATCAATTAAAAAATTAAACTAATTCTGGAGGTGGAGTTGTCACACCATTATCTAAAGATGCATATGCATTAGAATGATGAAAATCCGAATATGTAATTTGTTTCACATTAAAAAATGTAAACAATTTTATTTCGTGGAAATAATGTATTTTTTCTGTAATTTCGCTCGAAGAATTTTTCTGATTATTTTCTTCTTCAGTTGAAGTTTGAGAAAACAAAGCTTTTTGATCATTGTCAGAAGAATCTTTTTTGTCTTGTTGCTCCATTCTCATCTGATAATCTACATAACCCGCCAACCCTTGCATGTTCGTACTGAACACCAAAAGAAGCGTGAAAAAAATTCCAATGCTATGTTTTATCAGGTAGTCTTTCATTATGTCACAAAAATATATTTTAATTTTTAATTACAAAATAGAGAACATCATTTTTAATAAATATTTATCATTTTATTTTATGACGCTTAACAATGTTTATTGATTTTAAATATTGTCTAGATATAAAATTGATATCATAAATCATTTTTACTCAATTTTTTTAAGAATAAATTTGCAAAAAGTTAAATTTTGAGAAAGTATATAAGTGTAATGTTTTTAGTTGCTTTAGTTGCAACTACTTTCGGGCAAGGAAAAAATAATAAAGGTAAATTTTATGTTTATTGGGGTTGGAATCACGCGCAGTATACAAAATCAGATATTCAGTTCAAAGGAGATGGATACGATTTTACGTTAGATAATGTAGCAGCTCATGACCGTCAAACTTCTTTTGGAATCAAGTATTTCAATCCAAGTTCTATGACGATTCCGCAATATAACTTCCGTTTAGGTTACTTTGTTTCGGATAATTGGAATATCTCTTTCGGGATTGACCACATGAAATATGTGATGGATCAAGACCAAGTTGTAAAAATGAATGGTCACATCAACACAGGTTCAGATTACGATGGAACATATAATAATGTTGATCAAAAATTAACAGAAGATTTCTTAACGTTTGAGCATACAGATGGTTTGAACTATGCTAATTTAGAGGTTCGTCGTTTTGATAATATTCAACATTTCCCAATCACAAAAAATGGAAAAGGAATCGATGTTAACGTAACAGCTGGTTTGGGAGCAGGGATTTTATATCCACGTTCTAACGTAAAATTGATGGGTAACGAACGTTATGATGAGTTTCACTTAGCAGGTTTTGCAACAGCTGCAATGGTTGGGATCAACTTTACTTTTTGGGATTATTTCTTTGTACAAGCCGAATTAAAAGGTGGATATGCTAACTTAAGTGATATTCGTACAACTGCAAACAAAGCTGATAAAGCAAAACAGGATATTGTGTTCTCTCAACAAAATTTAGTTTTTGGAGCAATTATTCCAGTTTTTACTCATAAAAATAAGTTAAACTTTTAATTAAGTAGTTTAATATAAAATATATAGCCTAATTTTAAGAATCGATTAGACGATTTGAAAAAAATTATTAGCGGAGACATCATTTAAGTACAATTTGTACTGGATGATGTCTTTTTTTAATTATAAATTTTACCTTTCTCGATAAAGAATTGTTACTTTTACAATTATTTAGATTTGAAATTAACATGAATAGATTTTCTGTATTAGTCGCAAGTATCTTGATATCGACAACAGCAATGGGACAAAAAGTAATGACGCCAGAACTTCTTTGGCAAGTAAAAAAAGTAGCTCCAGTTGGAGTAACGAAAGATCAAAAAAATCTGATTTACAAAGTAACTTCTACTAACGTAAAAACACAAGAAGATACATCGAAAACGTATATGATTTCGTTGGCAGGAGGAAAAGCTTCGGAAATCGAAGATTATAAAACGCTTTTGGCTGATGAATCGTTGAATAAATCTCAACAATATAAAGCAGAAACTGATAAAGTTAAATTACAAAAGGTTTTTGGTTCTGATTATTATCCAGAAATGGACAAATCGAATGTGCAGATTTATAATGAATTAAATTACAGACATTGGGATACTTGGAATGATGGAAATTACGATCATTTATTTGTGTCAGAAAATAAAGAAGGTTCAACTAAAATTGATGTTTTAAAAGACGAACCATATTCTGTTTCAGAATTTGTTTGGACACCAGACGGAACAAAAGTTTTGTATGTTTCTAAGAAAAAATTCGGAACAGATTACGCATTAAGCACAAATACAGATATTTATCAATACGATTTAGTAACGAAAACGACGAAAAATATCACGGAAGGAAAAATGGGTTATGACAATACACCAAGTTTTTCTTCTCAAGGAGATTTTGCGTTTTTGAGCATGGAACGAGATGGTTACGAAGCAGATAAAAATGATTTAATCGTTCGTCGTGGTGATATCGAAATGAATATTACAAAACATTGGGACGGAACCGTACAAGGTTATAAATGGAGCAATGATGGTAACAAAATTTATTTCAATGCGCCAGTAGGAGGAACAATTCAATTATTTGAGGTTGATGTAAACTTCAAAATGAGAAAAATGCCTTTTATCAAACAAATTACAAAAGGTGATTTTGACATTGCAGACATCAAAGAAATTGTTGGTAATAAAGCAATTGTTACAAAAACAGATATCAATCACGCTGCAGAAATTTATGTGGTTGATTTAAAATCTGGAGCATTAACGCAATTAACAAACGAAAACAAAGAAATCTTTGATAATATTGCGTTGAGTGATGTAAAAGCACGCAAAATTAAAACAACAGACGGAAAAGAAATGCATGCGTGGGTAATTTATCCGCCAAATTTCGATCCGAATAAAAAATACCCAACTTTATTGTATTGTCAAGGTGGACCACAATCAGCTTTAACACAATTTTATTCTCCTCGTTGGAATTTCCAATTAATGGCAGCACAAGGGTATATTGTAATTGCGCCAAACCGTCGTGGAATGCCAGGTCATGGAGTAGAGTGGAATGAGCAAATTTCTAAAGATTGGGGAGGACAAGTAATGCAAGATTATTTGGCTGCGATTGATGATATTTCGAAGGAATCTTATGTAGATAAAGATCGTCGTGGTGCTGTTGGTGCGTCTTACGGAGGGTATTCTGTTTATTATTTAGCAGGTATTCACGAAGGTCGTTTCAAATCTTTTATTGCACATAATGGTGTTTTCGATTTGAAATCGATGTACGGAACTACAGAAGAAATTTTCTTTACAAACTGGGATGCTGGTGGCGCTTGGTGGGAAACAAATAACAAAGCTGCGCAAAAAACGTACTCTAAATTTGATCCAAGTAGTACAGAATTAGTAAATAAATGGAATACGCCAATGTTAATTTATGTTGGAGGTCATGATTATCGTGTGCCAATGGGACAAGGGCAAGAGGCTTATCAAATTTTACAATTGAAAGGAATCAAATCTCGTTTTATTTATTTCCCTGAAGAAAATCACTGGGTGTTAAAACCACAAAATTCTGTGATTTGGCATACAGAATTTTTCAAATGGTTAAAAGAAACCTTGTAATTCAATTGATTTATAAATCATAACTATAATTTAAAAGTGCAATTTCTATAGAAATTGCACTTTTTTTATTTCTTTGAAAATCAATGACAATATCTAATAAACGAATCAATTATTTTTTTAAATTTTGTAGAGTAGAATAATCGTTGTAAATTCAAAAACATAAGTCAAAACCCAATTTATGAGTAAGGATAATAACAAAATATATTTTTCGAATAGCCCATTTACAAACGGACACAAAGTAATAGATTTTGTTTGGAGTGCTCGCCTTGATGAAAATTTTGACCTTTGGATGGATCTTCATTTAGAGTCAGATAATTATGACGAAGAAGAGGAATATAAAGATGATTTGGATGAAATAGATGACATTTCTGAAGAGAATGCCGAAAAGCAACTTTGGATTAATTATGATCATGCTATCATCTCGAGTACATATTGGAACAATAAAGGGATAAAGATCGAAAATGATGCGCAATTAGATTTTAATCAACTCAATAAAAAAACATTCGAAATTGATCCTCTTCCAGTAAATCTTGACGAGTCAGAAAATCTTGCTTTTGGTATTTCAATGTTAGGTAATGACACGGTTGCTCAGCACGAAATTACGTTTTTAGATACAGAAGAATTTGGTGTTTTTGATATCAAATGGAAAGGGAAAATTGCTAATACTTATTTAGGAGAAACCGATTTTAATTACGATTTTTATGTCTATATGAAGAACATAAAATTTAATGGAATTAAAGTTCATCCATCGTTAGAAAAAGAAAAAGTTACAACATTTTTTGAGAAAAGTTTAACTCATTTTAATGATTTCGAATTAGTAGATACCGATGAATTAGAGTTAGAAAACTATATTCTGAAAATTAAAAGACAAGAAGATTAAAAAATAAATTTACCTTAGATTCATAATTACACTCCTAAACCATTTATATGATCAACCAAATCATCAAAAATTGTGAAGACGAAGAAATTCAGTTTCTCAATGAAATTCAACCTTTTGGATATTTGATAGGAATTCATAAAAATTCGCATCAAATTGAATTTTTTTCTCAAAATATTGATGAATTATTTGAAATTTCTACCGAAAAGATATTAAGCCAACATATTAATCAACTTCATGATTTTGAGCTTGATTTTGATGAGATTTTGAATTTAGAACAAGGTGAATTTTACCGAACTAATACAAAAGTTAATTCAAAAACCTACCATTTAACAGTTTATCATTTTGATGAATTGATTTATTTAGAGTTAGAAGAATTAATTATTTTAGAAAACAGATTAGCCTATTATAATTTTTCTGAACAAATCCTGTACTCTAAGTCTATAAGCTCAACTTGGGATTTGTTAATTTCGTCTATCAAGAGTTTGATTCATTACGAGAGAGTAATGTTGTATAAATTTTTGGAAGATGGTAGTGGCGTTGTTATAGCGGAAGAAATTGATAAGGGATTAGATTCTTATATGGGTTTGCGTTTTCCCGAATTTGATATTCCTAAACAAGCACGTCAACTATATTTAGAGAAAAAAAGCCGTTTGGTTGCAGATGTTGACAGTAAAAGAATCATTTTAATTGGTAATGAGAATTATCAAAAAATAAACTTGATGTACTCTTCTGTTAGAGCACTTTCTCCTATACATCTACAGTATTTACGCAATGCTAATTGTGAAGCAAGTTTCTCTATTTCTATTGTAATTAACGAAAAATTGTGGGGAATTGTAGCATGTCAGAATTCTAAGCCAAAATTTATTCCAAATCAAGTTCGTTTGCAAACCGAATTATTGACGCGTCAAGCAAGGTTGACTTATGTGAATTTTAAATCAACTGAACGATTAAAGTTCCAAAATCATTTTAACGAAACAGCGATTAAGCTGAAAGAAAATCTTTTAACGGAAGAAAATCTTCAGCAATCAATGAACAATAATCTAAAAGAGGTTCTTAATCTTACAAAGGCAGATGGGATTGCATTGGTTAATTTTGACGATGTTTTTGTAGAAGGCGAAACGCCAGATAAAGAAGAAATTTTGAGAATAAAAGAATGGGCATTTAAAAGAAACTCAGCACGTTTATTTACCTCGAATACTTTTTATCTAGATTATGGACAAGAGCTTAGGCTTAGTCCAAGTTCGGCTGGTGTAATGTTTTGTTTTCTAAATCAAACTTACGAACATTTTATTATTTGGTTCAAAAAAGAACAAATTCAAACCTTAAATTGGGCTGGAGAACCAAGTAAAATTAAAAATGTAGATGTTATAAATGGCGATGAAATACATAGTTTTTCTCCTCGAACTTCTTTCAAAATTTGGCAAGAGAATATTAAGAGTAAATCGTTTATTTGGTTAGATAAGGAGAAATATGTTGCGAAAGAAGTGATTAAGTTAATTATAGAAACACTTCATTTGCAGTCGTTCAAAATTCATAGTTTATATGAACAATTAAAAGAAATAAATGACGAATTAGACTCGTTTACTTATACAGTTTCTCATGATTTACGTACACCATTATCGGTGATGAAATTGAATTGTCAGATGCTTCAAAGAAGTTTGAAGGATGATGAAATTAAAAATGATCGATTAAAAAGTGTTATTGAAGAAATTGATCGAATGACACAAATGATGCAGGATCTTTTGGCGTTGAGTAAAGCTAAAAAATCAGAAATTGTATTGTCTACAATCGAAACAAAACCAATCATAGAAAAGATTATACATGATGTTTTGTTGTATTATAAAATTAACAATACTGAAGTTGTTGTAGAAGAAATACATAATGTTTTGGGAGATAAAACGATGTTTTATGAGGTTTTTCTGAATATTATTGGTAATGCAATAAAATATTCCTCTCAAGCAAAACATCCAAAGATTGAAATATCATCTGAAATCAATAATAAAGAAGTTATCTTCAAAATAAAAGATAACGGAATTGGTATAAAAGAAGAAGATTATAATAAAATGTTCAAGCTATTTAGCAGAATGTCTAACACTGGAAACATTTCTGGAAACGGAGTTGGACTTTCGATTGCGCATAGAATGATGGATAGAATGAATGGTGGTATATCTTTTGAGAGTAGAGTAGGAGAAGGAACAACTTTTATATTAACATTTAAAAAAAATCTAACGAATGCTATCTGATTATTTAAAAGAAAAAACAGCGGTTTATCACAAAGAAATTGAAGATAAATTAGAGTCGAATAAATTGTTTAACAGCACATTTACAGATAAAAATTACTATAAAATGTTGCAGGTTAATCATATTTTTCTAAAATCTTATGAAGATTCTATCAAACAATTTTTGAATGACAAAGATTTAAAAAATTTAACGTTGACAAAATTGAATAAATTGTCTTTGATTGAACAAGATATCAATGAGTTAGGTTTAGAAGAATTGAATGTACCAAAACAATTCGAGCTTCGAAATAGAGCCGAAGCAATTGGAGCTTTGTATGTGATAGAAGGTTCTATGCTTGGCGGAAATGTAATTGCAAAAACACTGAAAAAGTATCCTTTTTTAGAGAATAAAAGTTTCAATTATTTTGGACATTACGGCGAAAACCTTGGTCAAATCTGGAAAACTTTTATTGGTTATATTAATCAAGAATTTACAACTGAAGAAGAGCAACAACAAGTTTTTGAAGGGGCAAAAAAAGCCTACGAAGATTTGATAAGTTTTGCTTAGAAAAAATATTTTTAAATAAGACCTCTTTAGTTTCGACTAAAGAGGTCTTATTTTTTTATGAAGTAATTAAAATTATTGATTAGATTAATTATATTAGTAATTAATAAAAATAGTGCATTTTACTTTTGTTTTTCCATTTAGCTTGACTTTCATATAATCAAGTGTAAATTATCCTAACCAAGATAAGACTATTTTATCAGATTATTAACTGTCAATCCAATCATCAAATGATCGGTATGAGATGCTTTAAGACTTTGTAACATATAACCAGCTTCTAAACTAAAAGTTGGCGAAATAACGTAACCAAAGCTTAAACCAAGTCGATTTCTATCAAACGTTTTATCTTTTACAGCTTGTAGAAAAATCTCATCATACGCTTTCAAATACCACGTGTTTTCGATTAATTTGGCATTATTTAGCGGAACAGTTGCAGTCAATTGATAACGAAATCTAAATTGTGTATCATTTTCTAAAAAGCGTTCTTCGACACGAAAGCGATGCGCGAAATTAAAACGTTGTAAAGCATGTTTTGTATTGAATTGTTGATACAAACGATGTTCGTGACTATGAGCATAATCGTCTGTAGCAGTAGGAGTTCTGTTTTGAATGTAGGCGTAACCAGCTAAAATTGTATTGTTATTTTCGGTTAAGTTGTAACCAATTCCTCCACGAATCAAAAGTTGTTGTAACTGATCTAAATCTTCGTACGAACGATATTGTATATCCGACTGAAAATTAAAATCTTTATTGATTTTTTGATTGATATTTAAGGTATTCCAAGTTCTAAAATTACTTTCTTGTGCATGCACACCGAAGTTGGCTAAAACAATAAAACAGGCTAATATTTTCTTCATTCATTCAATTTTAACGAAAAATAAAAAAAGACACGAAAACGAATCGTGTCTTTTGTCATTATAAATTAAATTTATTTTGTTACATTTTCACTTTTGGTAGAATATCTTTTCCAAAAATTTCGATAGATTTCATCATATCCAAGTGATTTGGCGCTCCCACGTCCATGTGTGCAGAAAAACGAGTTAAACCAAACATTTCCTGATATTTCAAAATACGATCAACCGCTAAAGAAGCGTCTCCAACAATCAAATGTCCATTTGTAGAACGTCCATAGTCAAACTGTGGTTTTGTATATTTTGGCCAACCTCTACTTGCTCCAATTCTATTCATTTGTGCACCATAAATTGGAAAATATTCTTCTGCAATTTTTTCGCTATCTTCTCCAAAAAAAGAGTGCATGTGAACGCCAATTTGCATCGTTTTAATATCATGACCATTTTCGATATAAACTTGTTTATAAATTTCGAACAGATAGTTAAAATCAGCAGGATTGCCTCCAATAATCGCGAAAATAATAGGTAAACCTAATGTTGCAGCACGTACAATTGATGATTTTGTTCCGCCAACAGCAATCCAAATAGGTAGTTTTTCTTGCACAGGCTTTGGATAAACACTTTGATTAATAATTGGCATTCTAAATTTTCCGCGCCAATTGATTACTTCGTTTTTATTTAAATCTAAAAGTAAACGAAGTTTTTCATCAAAAAGAGCATCGTAATCGTTTAAATCATAACCGAAAAGAGGAAAAGATTCGATGAATGAACCGCGTCCAGCCATAATTTCAGCACGACCATTCGATAAATTGTCAACACTAGCAAAATCTTGATACAACTTTACGGGATCTGTAGAACTGATGACAGAAACGGCACTTCCCAACTTAATATTTTTTGTAACTGTAGACAAAGCAGCCAAAATAATTTCTGGAGAAGAAACTGCGTAATCAGGACGATGATGTTCTCCAATTCCAAAGAAATCTAATCCAATTTCGTCCATTAATTTTACTTCTTCTATAATCTCACTCATACGTTGTTGAGGAGTTTGTGTATAACCAGTTTTAGGATCAATATGTAGATCGCCAAACATTCCTATTCCTAATTCCATACTATTTTAGATTTAGTCAAATTTACGTATAGAATTTTAGATTTAAATTGATATAGGATAGTTAATAAAAGATCAAATTTGTATATTTAATGTTATATATTCTGTTATGGAAGAATTTTTAGCGAAATCGATTCAAAATGAATTGATTTTAATTTGTATATCGATTATAATTGGCGTTTTGATCGGTACGGAAAGAGAATATCGCAACAAATCTGCCGGTTTACGAACATTCATTTTAGTTAGTTTTGGTTCCTGTTTGTTTACAATTCTTTCGATCCGAATTGGAGTAGGAAATCCTGATCGATTGGCTGCAAATATCATTACGGGAATTGGATTTTTAGGAGCCGGAGTAATTTTTAAGGACGATAATAAAGTTGCAGGGATTACGACCGCAACTACTATTTGGGCGACTGCATCGTTGGGAATGTGTATTGGAGCGGGGTATGTTTATTTAGGTTTATTGGGAAGTGTTATCGTTTTGATTATTTTGGTTGGATTAACTTATCTTCAAAATTATATTGATGATTACCATAAAATTAAATATTATACAATTCTGACAAAGTCGAAAGAGGAATATGAATATTGTCAAACATTATTTAAAAAATTTGATTTAAAATTTTCGGTTGCTAAGCAACATGCTACAGATGGAAATGTTTCTACAACTTGGTTGGTTAGAGGTAAAAGTAAACAACATAAAATGTTGATGAAGCAATTATTAGATGATAAAATTATAAAAACCTATCAATTTTAATTAGCATGAAAAACCTAACAGATGACAAAAATATTTGGTTAGATGAACCAGAAAATCATGATTTTACTGCTGCGCAAGATTATTTGGAATTAATTTTTAAGCCTGAAATAGCTGCTTCGCTTGCAAATAAATTATCGGAAGCCAAAACAATAATTAAAAAATCCAAAGACATTTTCAGAGCGAGTAAATTGAGTTTACTTCCTTTGGAGAATAGGCATGTTCAAGAGAATTTCAAAAAAAATAAAAGCAAATAAAAAGCTTTCTCCAATTTTGTTGGTAAGATCTGCGAACGAATTAATCATTGCAGATGGTTATCATCGCTTGTGTTGTAGTTATTATTTGACGGAAGATTTGGACGTTCCTTGTCGATTGATTTATGTCGAATAAAAAAGTGAAATCAAATCTTGATTTCACTTTTTTATTATCTAAATTCTATCCGTGTATAGCTTCTTTATTTCCGTAAGATTGAATCAAATTTCCTTCAAAATCCAACCATTCTTTCCAACGTTTGTCCACATCAACATCAGTTGAAAGTTTTCGAGCAAAATTTAAGAAAGTTGTGTAATGATTCGCTTCCGAAACCATCAAATCATAGTAAAACTTTGCTAATTCTTCGTCGTTTATATTTTGAGATAATGTTCTGAAACGCTCACAACTTCTTGCTTCAATCATCGCTGCAAATAATAGACGATCAACAAAAGCCATATTTCGAGAACCATCTTTTTTACAAAATTTCATCAATTGACCAACATAATCATCTTTTCGCTCGCGACCTAATTTGTATCCACGACGCTCGATAATTTCTACAACCATTTTGAAATGTTGCATTTCTTCGATTGCAATATCCGACATTTCCTGAATAAATTCGTCATGTTCAGAATTATACGCAATCATGGTAATCGCGTTTGTCGCCGCTTTTTGTTCACACCACGCATGATCTGTTAAAATTTCTTCTAAATTTCTTTCCGCAATATCAGCCCAACGTGGGTCTGTCAAAAGTTTTAATCCAAGCATTTTTCGAAAAATATTAAGTCCAAATTTACGAAATTATATTGTTTAAAGATTGAATGTGAAAAATCGTCTATTAAATGATTTTCTTTTCAATCATTTCTAATATCACATCCGATGCATGTTTGAAAGTTGGTGCTTGTTCCGTCAAACTTGCTGCATTTTTTTTGTTCACTTTAAAAATCAAATCTTTTTCAGTTGTAAATAATAAAGCATTTGTAAATGGATTTTTGATGTAAGAACTCAAAATTAAAAAAGTCTGTTCAACACTATGAAATTGCTCAACTTCTTCGGTTTTATAACGAAATGTGAAGGCAAAATTGTACTCATTATTTTCTAAAAGATGTAAACGAACAAATATATTTTTAAGATCAGTATCTCCAATAGTTTTGGCCATTGTAAGTTTTGCAAAAGTTCCTTCTTTGATACTTGATTTTACTTGCCCGAAAAATTCTTCAAAAACAGTTTGATAAGACATTTTATATAATTTTAGCTGCAAATTTACATTAAAATAAGCCAAATTGGGTGTATAATATTTAATCTTCCAATTAAGAAACAGAAAGTGTAATTTTGTGGGATGAAAAAACTTTTAATCATTGGTCAAGTTTGGCCAGAACCAACTTCTTCTGCGGCAGGAACTCGAATGATTCAGTTAATTGATTGTTTCCAAAAAGCTGAATTTGAGATAACTTTTGCCTGCGCTGCTTCAAAATCTGATTATAGTTTTGATTTGATTTTGAAAGGAATAAAAGAAGTTGTAATTCAGTTAAATGATGAAAGTTTTGATAATTTTATTAAACAATTAAATCCTGAAATTGTTCTTTTTGATCGTTTTATGATTGAAGAACAATATGGTTGGCGAGTTTCGAAAGAATGTCCAAATGCATTGAAAATTTTGGACACAGAAGATTTACATTTTCTACGAAATGCGCGACAAGAAGCAGCTAAAAAAGGAATAGAATTTACAGAAGATTTATTGTTTTCTGATTTAGCAAAACGAGAAATAGCGTCTATTTTACGCTGTGATTTATCGTTGATGATTTCGAAAAAGGAAATAGAAATTCTACAAAATCAATTTAAAATTGATGAAAAAATCTTGTATTATTTGCCTTTTTTAGAAAATGAAATTACAGAAGAAAAAATTAATTCTTGGAAAAGTTTTGAAGAAAGAGAATATTTTATGTTTATCGGAAATTTTATTCATGAACCTAATTTTAATTGTGTTCAGACCTTAAAAAAAGAAATTTGGCCAATTTTGAGAAAGAAACTTCCGAAAGCTGAATTACATATTTATGGTGCTTATGCAACGCAAAAAGTTTTGCAATTAAATAATCCTTCCGAACGATTTTTGATCAAAAGTAGAGCAGAAAATGCGCAAGAAACGATGTCAAATTACAAAGTTTTGTTGGCGCCGATTAATTTTGGCGCTGGTGTAAAAGGAAAGTTTGTGGATGCAATGCAAACTGGAACTCCTTCGGTTACGACTACGATTGGAGCAGAAGCAATGAAAGATAATTTTGATTGGAATGGTTTTGTAGAAGATGATTTTGAAGCGTTTGTGGAGAAAGCTATTTTGCTTTACAATAATGAGAAAGAGTGGGAAATTGCTCAACAAAATGGAATCAAAATTCTGAACGAGAATTACAATAAAAATAAATTTGAAGCTGATTTTTTAGAGAAAATTAAATCGATTGAAGCAAATTTAATCCAACATCGAAATCAAAATTTTATTGGTCAAATTTTGCAACATCATCATCATCAAAGTACAAAATATATGTCACTTTGGATTGAACAGAAAAACAAAAACCTTTCGAAATAGGGTGGTTTTTGTTGATTATTCTACTTTGAAGCTATTTACAATTTTGACAAAATCGCTTTTCATTATTTCTTGATTTTCGAAACTGCAATATTGTAAAATCTGATAGACAAATTCTTTCGTTTCGATTACAGTTTGCAAGAAATAAATATGTCCAGATTCGGGATCATTTGTTTCAAATTCGGTATAAGCATAATTGAATCCCTGTTCGTAGGCAACATAAGGTTTTTTGATATAATTAAACCCTTTTTGTGTTTTATATGGCTCGATAGAATTTAGCGTATAATCAATCATATCCAAATTAGAATCTGCCAATTTTAATTCATCTTTGTGTTCAAAAATCACAAATCCATACGAATTCGGCTTTGGAGCAAGACTTTCAAATTGAATAGTTGCATAATCATTTAACCCAACTGTACGCTGAAAATCTTTCGGGATAGTTAACGCAAATGATTCAGCTCCATGTATTTTCTGTTGAGCAAAAGCGGTAATATATGTAAAAAGAGAGGCGATGAATAACAATTTTTTCATTGGATGAATTTAGATGACGAATATAAAAAAAGCCTTGATTATCCCAAGGCTATAACGTTATTATTTAAAATAAATTGTTTATTTCGTTGAACAAGAATTATTTCCTGATTGACAAGGAGAAGCTCCTTCTACAATTTTAACACCTTCAACTTCTTTTATTTTACCAAAACCTCCAGCAACGTCAATTAAATTTTCGTAACCGCGAGCACGTAAAATAGACGTGAAAATCATTGAACGATATCCTCCTGCACAATGTACCAAATAGGTTTCTTCTGGATCGATTAATTTCATTGATTCGTTGATGAAATCTAATGGAGCTGTAATTGCACCTTCTACGTGAGAAGTTTCATATTCACCTGGCTTACGAACGTCCAAAATTTTTAATTCAGTTTCATCAACTAACTCTACAAACTCTTCTGGAGAAACCGAAACAATTTCATCGAAATCTTTTTCAGCTTCAGCCCAAGCTTGGAAACCATTGTTCAAAAATCCGATTACATTGTCATATCCGACACGAGCCAAACGTGTTACCGCTTCCTCTTCTTCACCAATTTCTGCAATTAACAAAATTGGTTGTTTGATATCTGTGATTAATGTACCAACCCAAGGTGCAAAATTTCCTCTAATTCCAATATTGATGGAGTTTGGAATAAATCCAGCTGCAAAAGTTTGAGGATCGCGAACATCTAAAATTAACGCATTTGTATCTTCCGCAACTTGAATAAATTCGTCTGGAGATAAAGCTTTGTTCGCACGTTCTTTCACAACATCCAAAGATTCAACACCTAATTTATTCATCATCACATTTTCTGGAAAATAGAATGGAGGAGGCATTAATCCTGAAGTTAATTCAGTAATAAATTCTTCTTTTGTCATAGTAGGATTCAAAGCATAATTCACTTCTTTTTGATGTCCTAACGAATCAAAAGTTTCTTTACTCATGTTTTTTCCACAAGCAGAACCCGCTCCATGTGCAGGATATACGATAATATCATTAGCCAAAGGCATAATTTTGTTTCGTAAAGAATCAAATAAATAACCAGCTAATTTTTCTTGTGTTAAATCTGTATTTAATTTTTGAGCTAAATCTGGACGACCAACATCATCAATAAATAAGGTATCTCCTGTAAAAATTGCATAATCTTTACCGTTTTCATCTTTCAATAAATACGTTGTACTTTCCATCGTGTGACCTGGCGTGTACAAAGCTGTAATAGTTATATTTCCTAAAGAAAAAACTTCGCCATCAGTTGCGATATGTGCATCAAAATTTGGTTCTGCAGTTGGACCATAAATAATTGTAGCACCAGTTTTTTGAGCTAAATCTACATGTCCAGAAACGAAGTCTGCATGAAAATGCGTTTCGAAAATGTATTTGATTTTTGCATTGTCTTTTGTCGCTTGATCGATATAAGATTGTGTTTCTCTCAATGGATCAATAATTGCAACTTCACCATTGCTTTCTATATAATAAGCACCTTGCGCAAGACATCCGGTGTAAATTTGTTCAATTTTCATAAGAATGATTTAGTGTGTAAAAATACAAATATTTAAATTTAGAATTTTCCTCTGATGGATGAATTCTGATACTTTTCTTCTATTTAAACTCAAATAAGATTGATAGTTAGCCTAAAATTTATGAATGAAATCATAGGTTATTTGGCAATCTTTTTTAGATTAATAAATAATTCAGTTTTTGCTCTTGGCGGAATAGAATTGTAACAATTTTCCATGACTTTGAAATCAAAATAATCGTTGAAATACGTCTGATATTCAGTTTTATTACCTCCAAAAGGTGGCGTGTCATTTCCGAATTCTCTGTTAAATAATACACCAACTAATTTTCCGTTTTCGGCTAATAGTTCATTCATTTTGATGCTATAATTTTGACGTAATTTTGGATCTAACGCACAAAAAAAAGTTTGCTCTAAAATCAAATCAAACTCACCATCTAACTCAAAAAAATCTTGATGAAGAACTTTGATATTGGGATTATGTTTAAATTTTTCTTTGATTTTTTCAACTACAATTTCCGAAATATCAATCAATGTAATATTTGTAAAACCTTGTTCCAAAAGGTATTCTGCTTCGTAAGCATTTCCACAACCAGGAATCAAAATACGGATATTTTTATCTTCTAATTGATCGATATACTCTTTTAGCGGAGTAGAAGGAGCTTTTAAATCCCAACCAGTTTGATTTGTGGTGTATTTATCGTTCCAAAAATTTTCGTTCAGTTCCATACTTTAAATTATTGAATTATAAATTCTTCGATGAACATAAAAATTGCCATTAAAATAATAAAGATAGCAAATGTTCGCTTTAGAAATTGTACTGGTAAAAATTTGTTGATGTAGGTTCCGATAAGAATTCCAACCATAGAAATTCCAATGAAAACACTCAAGAAACTCCAATCAATTTTGATGTGTAAAGCATCACCAATAAAAAATCCGATAAGTGAATTGATGGCAATAATTACCAATGAAGTTGCCGAAGCTCTTTTCATATCTAATTTTGCAACCATCATCAATGCTGGAACAATCAAAAAACCACCACCAGCACCAACCATTCCTGTTAATCCTCCGATTAAAAATCCTTGAATAAATAAAACAGGATTTAACTTATTATTTTTCTGATCAACTTCTACATCTTTCTTACCTTTTAACATAGAAATAGCGGCGAAAACCATCAGAATAGCGAATAAACCAAACATTGCCATTCGGCGTGTGACGATAAAATCGCCTATAGCAAATAAATTAGTTGGTAAGGCAGGAATTAAAAATGCGCGAACCAATGTAATTCCAACAACAGCTGGTAAACCAAATTGAAAAACAACTTTCCAATCAACCATTTTTTGCGAAGCTTGCTTTATTCCTCCAATCAATCCTGTCGATCCAACAATGCATAATGAATAAGCAGTAGCAATTTTTTCGTCGAAATGAAAAATATACGCTAAAATAGGAACGGCTAAAATAGATCCACCACCACCAAGAACTCCCATAATTAGACCGATGAAGAAGGCGCCTACAAAACCAAAAAACTCTATAAAATCCATTTTTTTTCTCTCGATTTATACAAATCTATAGCAAATACAACAACAATTACTATAGGTATATTATGAAATATTGTTGTAAATTAATACAAATGCCTACTAAATCAATAGACGTATATTATTTTACTTTTTTTAATTATTATGCAAATTTGGTGTAACATTTTCAAAAAAACTGCTACTAATGTTACATAAGCATAATAGATAAAAACTTAAAAAATACTAAATGAAGAAAATTTTTATGTCTATCTTATTTGCAGGATCAGCATTATTTGGTCAGCAAATAAAATTTGATGAGTATACTCTAGCAAACGGATTGCATGTTATCCTTCATCAAGATAATTCTGCTCCAGTTATTACAACAGGTGTTATGTATCACGTAGGTTCGAAAGATGAGCAAGTTGGTAAAACAGGTTTTGCACACTTTTTTGAGCATTTATTATTTGAAGGAACAGAGAATATTAAGAGAGGTGAATGGTTCAAAATTGTTTCTTCTCATGGAGGTTCTAACAATGCGAATACAACAACGGACAGAACATATTATTACGAAACTTTTCCATCAAATAATTTAGAATTAGGATTATGGATGGAATCTGATCGTTTGCGTCAACCAATCATCAATCAAATTGGCGTCGATACACAAAAAGAAGTTGTAAAAGAAGAAAAACGTTCTCGTTTAGACAATCAACCTTATGGTAAATTTTCGTACGGAGAAGCGGTTAATCCTCATGTTTTCAAAAAACATCCTTACCGTTGGAGTGTAATTGGTTCTTTTGAGGATTTGAGTAATGCAAAATTAGACGATTTCAAACACTTTAGTCAAACTTTTTATGTGCCAAATAATGCTGTATTAGTTGTTGCGGGTGATTTTAATAAAGACGAAGCAAAGAAATTAATTGAGAAATATTTTGGTGTAATTCCAAGAGGAAAAGATGTTGTGAAAACTGTTGTGAAGGAAGATCCAATTACATCAGAAATTCGTGCAACAGAATATGATGCAAATATTCAGATTCCTTTATTGGCGATTAATTATCGTACGCCAGATAACAAATCAAAAGATGCTTATGCATTAGAAATGTTATCAAGCTATTTAACAGGTGGAAAATCATCAGTTTTATATAAAAAATATGTTGACGAGAAAAAAGAAGCATTACAAATATTTGCTTTCAATCGTCAAATGGAAGATTACGGAATTTATTCAATCGGAATTTTACCTCAAGGAGAAGTTTCTTTGGATAAATTAGAAGGAGATTTACAACAAGATATAGAAAAAGTTCAAACAAATTTGATTTCTGAAGAAGATTACCAAAAAATCTTAAATGGAATTGAAAATAGTTTTGTGGCTTCAAAATCGGGTGTTCAAAACATTGCACATGCTTTAGCGGATGCTTATATGTTGGGCGGAGATACAAATAAAATCAACGAAGAATTGAAAGTTTATCAATCTGTAACAAGAGAAGATATTCGCAATGTTGCTAAAAAGTATCTAAACAAAAACCAACGTGTAATTATTCATTATTTACCAGAATCTAAAAAAGCTGCAAAATAAAAAACAACCGAATTATGAAAACAAAAATATTATCTCTTGCAATCGCTTTTATGGCAGTTAGCTTAAATGCGCAAGTGGCGATTCCAATGCCAAAACCAGGTCCAGCACCAACGGTTAATTTAGGAAAATCGAACGAATTCAAATTAAAAAATGGTTTAACAGTTATCGTTGTTGAAAATCATAAATTACCACGAGTTTCTGCGACATTAACAATCGATAATCCTCCATTTGCATTAGGTGCAAAAAAAGGAGCAGAGTCTTTGTTAGGCGAAATGTTGGGAACAGGAACAAAAACAAAATCCAAAGATGATTTCAATAAGCGTATTGAGTTTTTAGGTGCTCGCGTTAATTTTTGGGAAGAAGGAGCTTCTGCAAGTTCTTTGACTAAATACTTTAACGAGATTTTTGGTTATATGGCTGATGGAGCTATGAATCCAAACTTTACTGAAAGTGAATTTGCTGATGTTAAAAAACGTTATATCGAAGGTTTAAAAGCTGACGAAAAATCTGTAGAAGCTGCAGCATCTCGCGTTTCGAATATATTAGTTTACGGAAAAAATAATCCTTTCTCAGAATTTGATACACCAGCCCAAATTGAGAAAATTACATTGCAAGATGTGAAGGATTACTACAATACTTACTACAAACCAAACAATGCTTATTTGATTGTTGTTGGAGATATTTCGACAAAAGATGTAAAAGCATTGGCGGAGAAAAACTTTGATTCTTGGCAAACAGGAAAATTAAATATTCCAGCATTTCCAAAAGTAGAAGAAGTTACAAAAACGGAATTAAATGCGATTAATATGCCGAATGCAGTGCAATCTGTGGTTTCGGTTTCGTATCCAGTTCAGTTGACAAAGAAAGATCCAGATTATTATGCAGCGTTAATTGCGTCATCTATTTTAGGAGGAGATTTCAATTCAAAATTGAATATGAATCTTCGTGAAGCGCATGGTTGGACATATGGAGCACGTGGTGGAGTTTCTGATTCTCGTTACGTTGGGCGTTTCAATACAAATGCGACAGTTCGTAATGAAGTGACGGATTCTGCTATAGTTGAGACGATGAAAGAAATCAAAGGAATGACGTTAAACAAAATCGATCAACAAACGTTGAATGATGTAAAAGCGAAATTCTTAGGAAACTTTATCTTGACTTTAGAAAGTCCTTCTACGGTTGCTAATCAAGCTTTAACGAAAAAGACAAATCAATTATCAGATAGTTTTTATGCAGATTATATCAAAAATATTAATGCTGTAACAATTGATGATGTTTTACGAGTTTCGAAAAAATATTTCCGTCCAGATCAAGCAAAAATCAATGTAACAGGGAAATTAGAGCAAATTGCGCCAGCTTTAGAAAAGTTAGGTTACCCAGTTAATTATTACGATTCTTTTGGAAATAAAACTGATAAACCAACATCTGGTGCAAAAACTACAACCGTTACTGTCGCTCAAATTACAGATAATTATTTCAAAGCTATTGGTGGTGTGGACAAAGTGAAAGCTGTAAAATCGATTGCTCAAAAAGGAAAAATTGAGACGATGGGTAGAAATGGCGAATATACATCTAAATCTGCTGCGCCTAATAAAACTTTTGTAGGTTATAATATTGGAGGTCTTATTATTAAACAAATTTTTGATGGAGAGAAAGGATTTGTTTTTCAAGGACAAAAGTTTGATTTACCAGCTGAAATGACAGCTCCTTTAAAGAAAACAAATTCTTTGTTTGTACCATTGTCAGAAGGGTATAAAACAGCTAAAGTAGAAGGAATCGTTTCTGAAAACGGAGTTGAATATTACAAAGTTGTTGCTGCAGATATTTCTCGTACAGATTTTTATGATGTAAAAACAGGTTTGTTAATGAAATCTGAGCAAAAAATGAAATCTCCACAAGGAGAAATGGTTGCGACGACGACAAATAAAGGATATAAAACGTTTGAAGGTATTTTAATGCCAACAGAAATTTTAACAGAAGCTGGACCTCAAACAGCTAAAATAGTAATTGAATCAGTAGAAATTAATAAAAACGTTTCTGACGCAGATTTTAAATAACAATTCTTTTAAATATTTTTCAAATTAAAAGGCAATTCGTATTTTTCGGATTGTCTTTTTTTATGTCACTGTCCCGTCCTGAAATAGCGA